>JAWXAT010000031.1 GCA_034439615.1 Oligoflexia bacterium
ACTCAAGATACTCTTATGAAAATCCAGATTTGTTTCCTGACATTGATAGCGAGGCAGACACTTTATCTGAAGTGACACTTGCACCGCTAGCTGTGCCTCAAGAAAATCCAATAATCGCAGAGTCAAACGGAATGGTTGTTGCGAGTAACGTTGGTACGGCAATTTATCTTACAGGTAAGCAAAGAAGAGCGTTGATTGGATATTCATTTAAGACTGCAAATAATGCGGTGGTATTACCAATTACAACACCACGCGCAGGCTTAATGATGATTGGGCGAGGTCTTTTTATGATCAAGATCAATCAAACTAATCCAAAATCACTTGCAGACACCATCTTAAGAACAAGTGTGCTCTTACATGAAGCCCGTCATAGTGATGGCAATGGTAAGTCCCTTGGATTTGGCCATGCACTTTGCCCACAAGGACATTCTTACTTCGGTCAAGGTTATGCTTGTGATCGCAACATCAATGGTCCTTACAATGTTGAAGCGGCATACCTGAAGCAGACCAGATCTGATTGTGTACTTAATAAAACATGTACAGCAGAAGAAGCAGAAGGCCTTGCTCTGATGGCTGAAGACGCTTATTCACGCGTTATTAGCCAACGAGTTTTGGATGCGCGCCCTGAAGGACATTAAGAAATTATTAAGTCTATTAATATTTGCCGTGCTCGTAGGTCTTGTATTCTACGCTTACGAGCGCGGCTCTCGAACTTCAGCTGAATCATTGTCCACTAATGAACCAACTCAACTTACAAATGCTGCAAACTCAATGGATCCTTTACCAAGCGCGTCTACTCGAACTCTCACTCAAGAAATCGGTACTCCAAAAGCTAACGCACAGGCGGTTCAACCAATTTCTATGGATGTCGTAAATAAATCTCCTACAACACTTCAAGCAGAAGTTAAAAAAATGAGCATTCCTGAATTTAGGCAACTTGCAAAAGAATCATTAAGAACCTTACCGCGTACAAAAGATGTTAAAGGGCTTAAAGATAAAGATGTTCATCATATGTCACCAGAAATTTTCACAATGAGCCGATCCCTCATGACTATCGCGGGGGCTGTAGAGTCCAATCCTGAACTTGAAAAAGATGCCATCATTTATTATAAAAAATGTGTAGATACAAAATCAATTTTACTGACTGTGCGTGGGCGCTGTTTATCTAATTACAAACGCATAGGCGAAAAACACGGCATTATAGTAAATCTTAGTGACTACCCACCTGAGTTAGCTCGTCTTGCGGAGTTTATTCCTTAATTTTAAAACCAATTGCTCGAAGGATTTCACGAGCTAAAGCCGCTGCTTGTACATTTGAAGAATTAAGCAAAGACTTAAGCTCTTCAATAACTAATGGGCTTTGGGGTTTAATTTTAAGTAGCGCAAGCTTTGCTTTTTTTGCCACCGATTCATATTTATTTACAGTGGTAAAAGTATTTTCTTCATCCAATTGTTTTTCTTTTGGTAAAGAAAGATCATTCGCACCCGGGGCATCAACCTCAGAATCAAAAAGCTTTCTAACAAGTAAAACAACCAGATCGTCGGGAAGCTGCTTTTGATTACCCAAAGCCATCACCACAGTAGCTCGAATTATTTTTCGTTCATCTTCAAGGCCTAATGCCAATGTTCTAAAAATTAATTCTTTATTTTCATTTTTTTCTGAAAGTGGATTCCAAAAAGCACGGGCGGCAAGATATCTAAGAGTATCGTCTTGTTCTGAAGCTACTGTCTGCGCAAAAGTCATGGCGACATCAAAGGTGACCAACTTAGAATAAAGTGCACCGTGAGCTGCTTGACGCACATCTAAACGTGGGCCTCTCAAACTTTCACTGATAGCTGAATAAAACATTGAGGAAAGTGGTTTATTTTTATTTACGATATTACTCTGAATTGAAAGTATCGTTTCAAGTTTTATTATTGGATCTGCATCTTGCAATAAATTATATATATCTATATCGAATGTTTCAAAAGTTTTATCATCAAAAATAAATCTTAAACAAGCGACTCGCTTAATTAATGGATTAAGCCTGGTATTGGCACAATTGAGAGCGGCGTTTCCCAACCAATAAATATGTTCGGGGTCGGTAAAATAATTTTCAATTTTGAGATAATGACCAATTCGAGAAATAATTTTATTTCTTTGAAGTTTAGTTAAATTTTTAATTATAAAATATTCGTCAGACTCTGAAGGCTCTGATCGCATCAAATTTATTATTTGAAGCCTACAAAGATACTGCACTTCCTCCAGCGAGGCTTTTTCGTCTTTTCGTTTTTCTTGTTGCATGCAAAGAATTGCAAAACGCTCAACCGCGTCGTGGTCACCACCCGTGAGATCTTCAACAGTATCTTGAGTTTTAAGACTTGGTTGAAGCGCAAGTGCCGCAGGGCTAAACACATAACTTGAAATAAATATGAGTACTAAAAACAATACTTTCATAGTAACCACAACTACTTACAAATATTATGCCCATCTATTAAGCTAAAAATTACTGACTGCACCTAGCATATTGGCTTTAACGGCTGTGACAAACACATTGAGATTAGGCTTATGAAGAACTTCTCGTCAAAAGTAACCAATAACGGCCCAGCAAAAATCAATTGTGGTATACGCGCACTGACGCGCTGCTAACGAAAAAGGTACCGGGTACCGATCAACCGATCAAATCGCTTGTTTGGAGTTTTTCTTTAAACGATCGCGCCAACTTTTGCCTGCGCGTGCGCGGACATCCATTTGAAATTTTTTGACAGCGTTATTGTGCTCACCGTACGTCACGCTAAATTGATGGGTGCCGTTATTCTTGCTCACAAAATATATGTATTTTGATTCTGCAGGCTCTATGACAGCGAGCATGCTTTCTTTACCAGGGTTTGAAATGGGTCCAACGGGTAAACCTTTTCGGGTATAGGTATTATAAGGTGTTTTTGCGCGAATATCTTCTTTAGTAATGTTTTTTCTCTCAAGGGTGTGTTTGCCATACAGAATTGTTGGATCACTTTGAAGCATCATATTAATTTTTAATCGATTATGAAAAACACTGGCAATAAGTGGTCGCTCTTCAGGGGCACCCGTTTCTTTTTCTACAATGCTCGCAAGAGTTACTACAAAGTGCATTGAGTAGCCCAACTTTTCAGCGCCAAATTTAATTTCACGATTATAAACTTCTTTAAATTTATCCACCATGGTTTTAATAATTACTCTTTCACCAGTGAAATGTTCAAAGCTGTAAGTTTCAGGGTATAAATACCCCTCGAGTGTCGGCTCATCTATACCAAGAAGCATTGCCATACGTGGGTCACGCGCTAACTTAATAAATTCATTTCTATCTACAAGATTACGACGGGCAAGATCATCAGCGATTTGATCGATGTTAAACCCCTCAGGAATATGAACCGCATGTAAAACACTTTTACCTGATGTAATAACTTTTAAAAGTTCATGGGGAGACATATTTAATTTAACTTCGTATTCACCGGCTTTTACTTTTCCCGTTTTTCTTAACAACCTTGCCATTAATACAAATCTTTTTGCATCTTTTATTAAACCTTCTTTATAAAGTAGATCAGAGGTTTTACTAAATGACCCGGGTGAAATGAGAATAACCTTAAAGGCTGGATCATCTGAATTTTTTGAAAACCAAAAATTTATATCTCGCACAACCTCAAAAGTTAATGCAAATCCGGCTAAGCAAAAAATAACAATGAATAGTTTTTTCACAAGTTATCCCTAATGGTCATACCGGTTCTTTTGGATCAAAATTCATACCTGGTAAAGCCTTACTTGCATTAAAAGGTAGTTCGTCTTCAAGGCTCGCAACAGGGTATGTTACAGAATAGATGGCGAACGTTCCAGCAGGTTGGCTATTACCCGATTTACCCATTCCACCAAACGGCAAACGTGAACTTGCGCCCACTGTGGCGCGATTCCAGTTTACAAGACCCACACGTGAATACCGCAAACATTCTTCATAAAGTTTTCTATCGTTTGAAAAAACTGACAAAGCCAAGCCATAACTTGAACTGTTTACGATCTTAATTGCCGATTCAATTTCTTCAACCATGTAAATGGCAACGTTGGGGCCAAACACTTCTGTTTTTTGATAAATGCTTTCTTCATCGAGTTTTGGTACAAGATTTATACTAGGAGTGACATAGTACCCTTCACGCTTAAGCTCTAAAATTTTTCCGCGCATGATCGGTTCACAATTTTCACGTTTTGCAATTCCTTGAAAGCGTAAATATTTATCTACACTGGCGCTGTTAATCAATGGGCCTGAAAATGGATTCTCTGTGAAATAATTAATGCTGAGTTTTTTTGCATTATTATGAAAGTGCGAGATGAATTTATCAGCTATGGATTTACGCACAACAATACGACTTGTAGCACTGCAGCGTTGGCCAGTGGTAACAAAAGCTCCCACAAGATTTTCGTAAACGGCCTTGGTGATATCACAATCATCCCAAACGATAGATGCGTTTTTTCCACCCATTTCAAGTGCGCATATTTTCCAAAAATGAGGAAGTGTGTCTTGCTTTATTCGATACCCAGTTTCGTATGAACCTGTGAAGAGTATTCCCTCAACGGTTTCATGCATCGCAAGTCGTTTACCGACTTCACCGTTGCCCTGAATAAGGTTAAAAACACCTTTTGGAAAATCAGCTTTATCAAAAAGTTCAGCCATATATTGGCCAACAGCAGGCGTAATTTCACTGGGCTTAAAAACAACTGTATTGCCCGTAATTAAAGCGGGAACAATATGCCCATTGGGTAAATGACCTGGAAAATTAAAAGGCCCAATCACGGCCATAACACCACGGGGTTTAAAACGTAAATACCCCGGTGTGACGCCCACAGCATTTTCAATTTTTTTATCTTCAACAAGTAATAGCGCTTCATTTAAAGTGACATCAATTTTATTAATCATCGTTTGAACTTCTTGTTGGGCTTCCCACAATGGTTTTCCAACTTCACGACTAATAATTGTGGCCAATTCTTCAGCGCCAGAAATATAGGCTTCTTTAAGACGAAGCATATGATTTTTACGCTTATCTAAACCAAGTTCTGCCCACGGACGAAACGCGCGGCGAGCCGCTTCACAGGCTCTATCAACACTGTCGAATTGAAATGTGCAGGTTATGATTTCTTTTTTAATATCACCTGGATCATGTTTTTGAAACTCACCTTGAGGGTGAGTTGCCTTTATGAATTCGCCATTAATATAATCACCAAGAAATGGAATGGTTTCAAAAATTTTCTGGCTCATAATGTACCTTCAGACAGTGGAGTGAGATATATTTTATCATTAGCAGTCACATCCAATAGAACTTTTGTTGTGTCTGGCAAAATTACTTTTTTCTCTTTAATACTAAAATAAGATAATACAGCCCTAAAACCCTCCGGATGATCATGACCAACGAGAGCAAGAGTGGTAAAGGCTGCAACTTTGCCATCTAATACTTCAAAATGTTTTGCTTTTTTAACGAGAGTAATTTCATCAAGCTGAGCACCGTAATGAGGGCCGCCATCAAAAGGGTCAATTTGATTGAGATATTTAAATCCAATTGATTCTAGCAAATGTTTCGCGGGCATCGTGGATAAACCTACTCGACCAATAACGAAACGAGCGCGTGCATCTAAAATACAAGTATAGATATCTTCTTCAGGAAATAAGTTTTTTATAAACTCTTTGTTTTGCCCTGAAAGATAATCCGCTTCCATATAAGGTAGACCTGTAAATTTTCGCCCCAGAGCTTCCCAAAATTCGCTGCGTCCATCAGCACTTAGAGGGGGCGTGAGTTCACAAAGAATTCTGCTTTCAAAACGTTGACGATGCATGGCCATATAGAGAAAACGAATCAGACTAATTTGTTTTCCTAATTTTTCAGGACGCCTGCGGTATTGATCATTGATAAGTAACCCACCGATTTCTGTGGGGCCGTCTGTATCGTAACAAAGTTTTAAAACCTGATGGATGAATCCAATTCCCAATTCTTTTGAATATTTTTCTTTTTTCGTCACATCAAAATATGTATGAGGAGATTCTTCAGTACCGTGTTTTGCTAAAATAAGTGATGTTCCAATAACTTTCTTTTTTTCAACATCTTCTATAACGAAAAAATATTCACTCTCATCAAGGGCTGTGGTTTCTCCACGAAATGATTTTTGACTGCGTTCAATTTTTTCTGAAACAATACGCTCATCTGCGGGCAAATTTAAAAGAGAAAAACTTTCGGCAAGATCCATGATTGACTTAAAATCACCACGCTTTACTTCTCTGATTAAAAAACTCATATACAAAACCTCTTAACCGCGCCGGCATAAAACTCTGTGGCCTGATCCAGTTGTTTTAAAATGTTATATTCATTAGCAGTATGACTATTACCAATGCTTACGCCTGGGCCAAAAACGATGCATTCAATACCATATTTTCTATAAACGCTGCATTCTGTACCTGATGCCTTCGTGATCGGTTTAACAGAAAGCTTTAATGACTTTGCAATTTCGATTGCGCCGCGCACAAGATCACTCTCAAGTGGGGTCAATGCTGATGGAGAAAATCTTTCAGGTTTAAACTCTGTTTTATTAGCAGTGGAAAAATTTTTCATTTGAGTTATCCACTTTTCCACTTCCGCTTCGCTGATCTGTGGAGTGATACGAAAACTCACTTTAAGATCTACTCCCTCAGTCGTGGTATTAAGAATTCCTGTATTTACTGTCGGGTGTGATGGCGAAAACTGCTCATCATTAAAACTCATAAAATCGCGTTCCATCTTCTGCAAATACTTAACGACTTTAATTAACCGAGAACCTGTTGAATTATTAAACGTCGTGCTGCCGTCTACTTCAACATGCGCATCAGCCGGAACTGTATTCACAGCCGAGCCCCCTCTGGCAGCAAGTACTGCGATACCCTCAGGCATTTTTTCTAAGTACGAAATAAGTTTATAAATGGCATTATCACCTAAATGCGGTGTGCTTGAATGTGCTGCTTTTCCATGAAATATTTTTTCTTGTGACATAATTGTGTCACCACCATTATGGCGAACAAGAAAGTTTTTCTCTTCTTGCGTAAACGGAACATGAAAATCAACTACCAAATAACCATTATTTGCATAAACAATTTGAAGTTCACTTGGTTCGCCAATAATAGCCTTTGATGCATCAATAGCCTTTGTAGTCATTAGATGTTGCGCTCCATGCATACCAACTTCTTCACCAAAGGTACCAACTAAAACAAATGGTGATTTCATCTGAGTTTGTGCAAATTCTTTAACGGCTCGAAGTTTACATAAAAAATCTAATTTAACATCAGCAGTTCCTAAACCATAGATCTTGCCATCTTCAATATGCGCCTCAAATGGGTTCAACCCCGTTTTTGTCCAATTCCCCATTGGGCCTGGCTCGACAGTGTCAAGATGGGTTTGAAAAAGAATTTCCCTTTTCTTCGACGATGACTTTGGCCTGGCCAATAAATTATATTGTTTTTTACCTGAAAGTTGCCCCTCTTGAAGAGTGACTTCAAGGCCCACCTCTTTACAAAGCTCTGCACAAAACAATGCCACAGCTTCATTACCTTCAGTGGGAGAAGAATCAATTCTAATTATTTTTTTACAAAGATCGGTAAATTCCAAATGACTAAGCCTCAGCGTTTTGTTTAAGTGATTTTTCTAAAATCCCCTTGATTTCACCAATGTGCTTGGGCTCAAGAATCGCGGGTAGTAAAAATCGCAATTTATAAGGGCCATGACCACAACTAAAAGAAATCAATCCATTTTGAAACAATGTTTGAAGCAGCTTCATTACTTTATCTTTACTGCCATCATAGGGGGTCAAAGACATCATTAGCCCAATGCCACCAAAATCTTGAATAAGACCTTTACACGAACCGTGTTGTAAATCTTGAAGCATTGACGCAAATTCATAGTGAATTTTATGAACCCGTCCATCATTACCAAGCATTTTAGGATTATCAGCCATCATCATCTGAAGTACTTTTGTGCCGGTAGCGAGTGAAACCGTACTTGCTGTAAATGTTCCCGCAATTAAACCTGGCTTGGGATTATACTCTTCTGTGTATAAAACGGCGCCACACTGCGCTGTTTTTGCAAGTGTGACAATGTCAATATACTCACCCAACCCTAATGTTTGAAACGCAAAAAGTTCACCCGTCCGGCAAAACGTTTGAATTTCATCAGCCCACACGGCAATTTTATTTTCTTTGCATATATTAAATAGTGCTTTGAAAAATTCAGGTGGAGCAGTGTTAAATCCACCTTCTCCTTGAACAAGTTCAAACATAAAACACGCAATATTTTCTGGGTTAGCGGCAATATGTTTTTTAAGTTCAGTTACTGTTTTTTCAGTCGAAGCCGGATCTTTTTTATCATAAAAAGGAAGATACAAAACTTCATTATACACCGGCAAACCAACACGATACTCAGGGTTGTCAGTAATCTCAGCCATTAAAGTTGATCGGCCTGCAAAACAATCTTTAAACGCTAGAATTTTTCGAGCAGGTGAGTTTTTTTGCCGACAAATTTTCAGTGCATTTTCGTTAGCGATAGTGCCGCAAGTTCCGATCCAACCTCGTTTTATGCGTGAACCCTTACTCGCACCCGCAAGTAAAATATTAAGAAGCTCACCGTACTCGCGATTGGGCTGCAGATTTCCCTGCATGATCACATCTTGCATAGATGCTTGAATGGCAACTTCAGTAAGTTCAGTGTGACAGTGACCAAAAAGTTGAATACCGATTCCGTTAATCAAATCGATTTTCACTGAACCATCGTGAAGTTCCACATACGGGCCATGACCCATTCCACTTCCAACATATGGATAAAAAAGATTGCGCCCACGAATCGTGTTGAGTTGATCAAGATAAGATTTGTAATTTTGCACACGCTCAGGATCAGGCGGCTTCACACCGTTTATTTTTTTTTGTGTAACTTGTAGCTCCGCTTTCAAATCTGATATGAGTTTTTGAATGCGCGATGAGCCATAAAATTCTTCAGCATGTGTTGTCATATAAGTCCTTATTATTTAATGATATCCTGGCTTATGACGATTGCCAATCCTGCCTGTGTAAGTTTAGACTTTCTACTATGTTTAGCAAAAAGCAAACAGCCTTAAAATTTCTCATTTTTGCCACTATTCTGTTTTCCACGACCATGGCAAAAGCTGAGCCTCGCGTGCTTTTAAATGAGGGCATTAACGCCTATCAACAAGGCCAGTGGGATCTCGCCCGTGAAAAATTTAGCCAACTCCTCGGTGATAAGCGTTGGGAATTTGTGGGGCTCTACAATTTGGGCAATGTCGCAACGCGACAAAAACATTTTGGTGAAGCACTCGGGTATTTCCGTCGAGCCCTCGCACTTAAACCCCAAGATAAAGACACCTGGTTTAACTATCGTTTTGTTTTAAATAATACTCCCAATCAACTAGCCCTTGGTCGAAACCTTAGTAACTATGAGTTTATCAGAAATGAATATCTTAATCGGTTTTCGTTTACCCAGTCTTTGATCGTGCTTTTTTTTGCATCACTCTTCATGCTTTGGAATTTGTACAAGTACATTCGAAATTATAAATTCAAAGGAGAAGAAGACAAAAGCCTCGGTGTTCCGCCACTACTACTTATTATTTGGGGAATTCTATTTTTGGTTTCTATTTCCAGCTCTACTCTTAAACTCATTGACACCTTCACAGAACGCGGAACAATTGTTGTAGCAAAGGTTGATTTGCGAAGTGGACCCAGCGAAACCAACGCCTCTATGTCAGAACTCACCGAGGGACTCGAAGTACTCGTTCAGTCTGATGAGAAAGATTGGAAGCAAGTGACACATCCTAATGGACTCACGGGTTGGGTGCCAAAAAATTCTATTATGACCACGACAGGCTGGGGGCCTTGGTGAATTTTCTTTGGGATAATATTTTTAAGCGTTTAGAAAGAGAACAAGATATTGGCGCCATCTTGGCCAACAATATTCTTTTTAGAAATCTTTCTAAAAGTGAATTGAAATTCATCGAAAAAATTATTCACATCAGAAAATACCGAGCAGGTGAAACCATTTTTCGCCAAAATGAAAATGGCGTGGGAATGTATATCGTCGTTAAAGGTCGCGTGGATATCAGCATCATCGACGAAATTTTACTCGAGCCAAACACAGAAAAAGAAGTGGTTGTCACTCGTCTTGAGCCTGGTGATTTTTTTGGTGAACTTTCCCTTGTTGAAGAAATAAGTCGCCGCTCTGCAACCGCAATTTCTAGTGAAGACACCGTACTTATTGGTTTTTTCAAACCTGATTTATTAGAAATTTTAGAGAGAAGCCCCTCTATTGGAGTAAAAGTTGTATTTCGCCTCGCAGAAGTCTTAGGAAGAAGACTTAAAGAAACCACGGAAAAAATCTCCCAACTGAAGAAGGAAATTCGACTTCTCGGGGAGCTTCATGAGGTTCAACATGACACCCGATCAGCAACGCCAGAAAATCGTTAAACGCGAACGCTGGATAAAACTCACTATCGTCGCTGTTATTCTCATCAGTGCGCTGGTTGTTCTCTTGGCAATCCCAGGCATGTTGGTTTCTTTTCTCATCGCCTTTGTCATCACTTATTTATTTAAACCGCCAGTAAATTATCTTGAGCGTATGGGAGTCGGCCGAACTATTGCGATATTAATTCCCTTTATTGTTTTGGGCGGAATCATCGCCACCTCTTCAAGCATTCTTATTCCTAAAGCGGCTGATCAAATTTCAGCTCTTCAACTCGAACTTCCAAAATACATCAAAGGTGTGAGTGACATTACGATTAGGCATACGAAAAAATTCAACTCCGCATTGTCACAATTTTCTAGCGTGAATTTATCTGAAAAAATAGAACTCTGGCTCCAAGGTGCATCTGGGTCATTACTCATAAGCATTCCAAATTGGGTCACTCAACTCTTTACGACCATGATACTGGCTCCATTTTTTGCTTTTTTTATGCTTCGTGATGGGCGAGAGATCAGCCGCCAACTCTTAGGCTTTGTACCGAATCATCTATTTGAGCTGTCGTTAAATCTCATGTACCAAATCAATCAACAACTTGGGGGGTTTATTCGCGCCCGCCTTTTAGAATCAGTTATCGTTGGCGTAGTTGTGTGGCTGGGTTTATCTATCATGGGCTTTCCCTACAGTGCTATTTTGGCAGTATTTGCCGGCTTAACAAATCTCATTCCTTATATTGGCCCCATCATCGGAGCAGTTCCGGCCATCATCGTAGCCATGGTTAATCAAGAGGGGGGTACTTCCACCATAGCCCTCGTGGGCTTGGTTTACCTCATAGCTCAAATTGTCGATATGCTCGTAATTATTCCACTTGTTATTGCTAAGATCGTCGATCTTCACCCTGTAACGGTCGTTATCGTTATTATTACTGGGGGGCAATTTATGGGGGTTTTAGGAATGATTATTTCCATACCCGTCGCCAGTATTATCAAACTAACCTTTACGGTCTTCTATAACCATGTTGTAGACTTTCGCAGCTAATTTGCTATAGACTCTGGCCATATGTTTAACCGCGTCAAAAAAACCTATGTTATCGCTTTTTGTGTAATGAGTCTCATGGCTTCTGTCATGGGCTGTTCATCTGGCGATCTCTCTGAAAGCGCCACACCCGAAGGTGCATTTAAAGCAGCTGAAGAATTTGAAAAAGACGAACGATACGAAGAAGCCATCACTAAATTTAATGAAGTTAAAAACAAACATCCTTACAGTCGCTATGCTGTTGAGGCTGAACTCCATGTAGCCGACATTCATTATAAAAAAGAATCCTATCTAGAAGCTCAAAATGCTTATCAATTATTTAAAGATTTTCATCCCAAAAATCCAAAGATTGATTATGTCACTTATAGATTGGCCATGAGTTACTATTTGCAATTGCCCGACACAACTGACAGAGATTTATCTCCGGCGTACAAAGCTGTTCAGTTTTTTGATGAAGTTATAAATTCGTATAGCACTTCACAATATGTGAAAGAATCTACAGATAAAAAAAATGAAGCCCTTCGAATGCTTGCTGAAAAAGAAGCATATATCGGAAACTTCTATTACATACGCAACATCTATGACTCAGCAATGAAACGCTATGATGAATTAGTTAAAAAATACCCCGATCGAGGTTTTGATGAAGAAGCCCTTTATCGTGCAGGTGTTAGTGCTTTTGAAACAGGCAATAAAGATTTAGGCAAACAATACATTCAACAGTTATTGGCGAAATATCCCAATGGCAGTTACGCCAGCAATGGAAAGAGCGCTCTCGAAAAATATGGCAATCGTTGACGAACGTGAACTCCTAGAAACAGCCCGAGAGAAGTTTCGCAATGGTCAAATGGCCGTCGCCGAAAGACTCTTGCAACAACTCATATTGCTTAATAATAAAATTCCTGAAGTTTATCATATGCTCGCCACCATTTATTATGATCAAGGCAAGTTCACACGCGCCATTCAAACATTTAAACGCGCCCTAGAAATTGATCCTGGATACACCGACGCAAGTGTAGGTCTCTCAATTATTTATAATGACCTTGGAAAATACGAAGAAGGTAAAGCTGTGTTTTTAGAAGCACAGCGCGTACTCGCTCAAACAAAAACTAAAGGTGATCCCTATATTGAAGAGCGATTATCAGCAAAACATCTTGAGCTTGGTGATTTGTACTATCAATATCATCGCTATGATGAGGCACTCGAGCAGTACTACAAAGCCGCCACACTCACTTCACGAAAACCAGATGTGCAAATGAAGGTGGTGGAAGTTTACCTACGTAAAAACCAAGGTAGTAAAGCCGTAAAAGAACTTAAAAAAATTGTTGAAACATATCCAACCTATTTGCCAGGTAAATTAAAATTAGGCGTAGTGTATTACAATTCAAATCGTGTTGTTGAGGCCATTCAAGAATGGGAAACTGTTCTTATGCGCGATCCGATGCACGCTGATGCACTCAATTATATCAAGCTCGCACAAGAAGTCGGCGTTACGAGTCTTTGATGTTTAAAGAAAAAGCACTCCCCTATATCTCTGCCTCTGAAATTTCAGAAATCTGCAATCGCCTCGGCAAACAAATTGAAAAAGACTATACCGGCAAAGAACTTGTGGTTATTTGCATTCTCAAAGGTAGCATTATTTTTACCGCTGATCTTATTAGATGCATTAATCTCCCCATGAAAATTGAATTTGTAAGGCTCTCAAGTTATGGCAACTCAACTGAGAGTTCAGGTCATGTACGAATTTTAAAAGATGTTACTTCAGATATTCGAGACAAAGACGTTTTAGTTGTAGAAGATATTTTAGATACAGGTCACACACTTAGCTTTTTTAAAAACCATCTCGCCGCCTCAAAACCTCGTTCACTCAAAATCTGCACACTTCTTGATAAACCCGCAAGGCGTTTGGCAGAAATTGAAGCCGACTACTGTGGCAAGGCCATTGAAGACCGATTTGTTGTAGGATACGGATTGGATTATTCTGAGAAATGTCGCAATTACCCTGATATTCTATACGTCAAAACTTAATTAGCCCCCAATCATGCAAATCGAAACTAAAAGATTAATTTTACGCGATCAAGTTTTTGAAGATTGGCGTGATATTCACGAATACGCTAAAGACTCTGAATTTTCTAAATACGAGCACTGGGGCCCAAACACTGAAGAAGACACAAAGAATTTTGTTCTCAGTAATATTGAAAGAGCAAAGGGTACTCGGAGATATAAATTTGATTTCTCAGTGGTAGATAAAAAAACTTCAAAAGTTATCGGAGGAGTTGGCCTTAGGCGAGAGAGCGAAACAAGCTCAGTGGGTAGTATTGGCTATGCTATACACCCGCTTTATCAAAACCTAGGTTTTGCAACTGAAGCTGTAAACGCATTATATGAATTTGGTTTTAACGCTTTAAAACTTCAAGTGCTTTGGGCAACTGCTGACGTTTTAAACAATGCCTCTTATAAAGTCATGGAAAAATCAGGGATGAAGCGTGTAGGTCTTATTCTTAGACATAAAGAATTTAAAATGGCCTGGCATGATAGTTATCGTTATGAAATCACATCGGTAGATTATTTTAAATTAGCGGGTGTAATTTAATGTACCAAAACGTTCATTACAAAAAATGCTATTGCTGACAAAATAAATGCTACAACTAAATTTCCACTCATGCTTCCTTGCCTCTTTCTTATGTTGCTAAATCTGTGCTGTTTTTGCTTATGAAGCTGCGTCATTTGCCTAAAACAAATGACAGCACTATTAGATCGAAACTATTCGAAACCGTCAACCTACGATTTCACCAACTAGATCATAGTCGTGACTATCAGTAATTTTCACATTTACGATTTCACCAATTTTAGCATCACCAGAAGTGATAAGTACAATCCCGTCAATCTCGGGAGCTTGTTCTTGAGTTCGACCTTTTAAGAGTAAATCTGTCTCTTCAGAAAGACCTTCAATCAAAACCGGAACAATGCGCCCAACTTGCTTTTGATGTTGTTCTCTACTGATATCAGCTTGCATTCGCATGAGTTCATCTTTGCGACGATTTTTGGTCGCCTCATCAATCTGATCAGGCATCTTACCCGCGGCAGTTATGTCTTCTGGACTATATTCAAAACATCCTACGCGGTCAAAGCGTTGTTCTTTTACAAAAGCCTTGAGTTCTTGAAAATCTTCTTCAGTTTCACCAGGAAATCCTACGATAAATTGAGTTCTAATGATGGCCTCGGGAATTTCTTTTCGAATCATTGCAAGAATCTCAACGATCTCTTCTTTGGTCATCTTACGATTCATACGTTTAAGTACTGAGTTTGAGATGTGCTGTAAGGGCATATCAAAGTACTTAGCAAGATTTGCACGCTCTTTAATGAGCCCAACCATCTCAGGCGTGATTCCATCAGGGTACAGATACAAAACTCTGATCCAATCTAAGCCCTTAACCTTTGAAAGCTCATCAAGAAGTGTAACGGGAGATTCTTTCGCATTTACGTCTTTACGTCGTAAATCCCAACCAAAATCAGTGAAGTCATGGGAAACAACGTTGATCTCACGCACACCTGTTGAAACGAGGCGCTCAGCTTCTTTAATAATATTAGGAAGCGTTCGTGATTGAAGATTGCCACGGATCTTTGGAATAGCACAAAAAGCACATCGCTTAAGACAACCCTCAGCAATTTTTAAATAGGATGTATAAAATGGCTGAGTATTAATACGCGGAGCATTTTCTTCTTGAAGATAAGTCGGAAGATTAAAAAATGATTTTTGAGCCTTTAGTTTATCCGCCTCATCCAAAATTTCAGTGATCTTGTGAAATTCACCTGTTCCGATAAAAAGATCAGCCTCTGGAAGGCTTTCAATCAACTCATCTTTGTAACGCTGAGTAAGACAACCAGCAACAACCAGCTTCATATGCTCTTTGCCTTTGGTTTTATATTCCGCCATTTCAAGAATGGTACTGATTGACTCTTGTTTTGCTGAGTCAATAAAACCACAGGTATTAACAATAATCGCGTCTGCTTGTTCAGGTTTTTGGGTGATTTTGTATTCAGCACCCACCAAGTGACCCAACATGATTTCGCTATCTACAAGGTTTTTAGGGCAACCAAGACTTACGAAATGAACAAATTTTTGCTTTTGATTTATTATAGGCTCTAACATTTAATTACGACCTCATATTTACAAATTGCAGAGGAACACCAACATCTTTAGTTTTTAAAACCTGCATCACTGTTTGCAACTCATCAATGCTTTTGCTCGTAACGCGAACTAGATCATCTTGAATAGCGGGGTTAGCTTTATACTTACCCTCTTTAATAACAGCACATACTTCTTTTGCTTTTTCTTTAGTGAGCCCATTAATGAGTTTTACCTCTTGACGAAGAGCACCCATTGAAGCCTCTACTTCTTTTTGATAATCAAGCGCCCGTAGACTTACTCCACGCTTGATAAGTTTTGACTCAAGAATTTCCTTTAGCGCTTTAAGTTTGTAATCGTCATCCGCCAAAAGTTTGATTAAATCTTTTTCCAATTGTATTTCAGTTTTTGATCCACGAAAATCATAACGCGTTGAAATTTCTTTACGCGTTTGGTTGATGGCGTTATCTACCTCTTGTAGATCTAACTTTGAAACAACATCAAATGATGGCATCTAACAAACCTCTATTAGTCAATAAGTGTAACGTCGGAATTCTTGGGTGGAATAAATTTAAAAAGTTCATCTTCCATAGGAAGATCAAATTTAATATCAGAAAATTCAAGAGTCGTTGTGTTACTGATAGTGTCTTCAAACATTATAGTTTCGATAGTTTTTGTTTTTTTATTTACAACCACGGTTAGCCAAATTACTTGGGCTTGTTTATCTTTTGGTTTTAGGTTGTATGAAACACTATCCCCATTTGTAGTTTCACTTTTACTTACAAAGTCACTGGTAATGTGGCCCTGCCCCATTAAAAAAGCAACCAACGCTTGGGGCTGACTTTTCTTTGGTTGTTGCGCTTTTAATACTGCGATTTTTTCATCTTTTTCTGTCGGGAAATCTACAAGCCATACCGCATCTTTATTTACAACGATAAGTGAATGATCAGGCTCTGTGGTTTCCCAACGAAGTCTGCCACCTTTTTTAACTTGAATTTCACCTTGAGAAGTTTTTACTTTATCTAAGAGTTGTGATTTTACCGTTTTGGAGACATGCATTTTAACAGTTTGAGTATTGCGATAGCGATCTTCAACTTCACGCAAGTGTTTTGATGTTTTTGCCTGAGCATTGGAGAAAAACAGAACAGTCATAACAACAGTTGCAATGATGATCGTTAATTTTTTTGCAATAAATATGGAGAGGCTTTTCATTCATTATATCTACCAGATTTTAGGCATATTTTCAACCAAGCGAGGGGTAGATGACAGAGTAACCCCTAACGCTCTAGGTCTACCTAACGCATGCCAGGCTTGAAGAAGCGTCGAACCTGTTGTTATTACATCATCGACCAAAAGTAGTACTCCCGATTGATGGCGTTCTTTCGATCCAGCGATCGTCCCACCAGAAAATGCAGTGCGCATATGAATTTCAACGCTCTGCCTTGCTTCAAGGGGCTTGAGTTTTTGAGCCTCAAAACCTTTGCGCTCAAGATGTTGGTCAAAGTATGGGGCACGAAAATAGTTGGCTAAATGTCTACCGATCCTCGCAGCATGATCAAGCTCACCCCAGTTTTGCGCAGGAACAGGAATTACACAGCCCACATGCTCAAACAATTGAGGACTAACTTTTTGAGCAAGACATTCAGTCAGAACAGCTGTGAGATTTTTTAAGTTCCCACCCTTTAAACTTCGAACAAGGCGCCCAGCTTCACCTATGTATTGAAAAAGCGAAACCACTGGCAGTATTTCACCGTTTTTATCAGTTAATTCACGATAAATGAGATCACTTTGCAGAAAACTCTCTTGGCACTTAACACACAAAGAATCATGAAGGCGCCAAAGAATTTTATGACAAAGATGACAAGAGTCGATGAGCATGAAAGAGAGGTCTGCAAGATGCGCCTCAGGGCAGGTTTGATTTTATTAAACACCCGCTAAACAAAAACGGCTGTGCGTTCATATGCCGGACAATATCAAGCTCAAACCCTTCTGAGTTTCTTCTGGCACGGATCAACGTTATGCTTTGAAAATTACTAAAGAAAATGTTAAATTCTTCTTAAAGAAATGGAAGCTCTGGCATGAATCAAATGGCTAAAAATATTAATTCTCATCAAATTGCAATTTTGAAAATTACTATTGAAAATAATAAAATTACTGCTGATTTGAATGACGGAAGAATAGTGTCTATTCCCATCGCTTGGTTTCCCCGACTTGTTCAAGCAAGCGCTCACCACCTTCAAAATTTCACCCTCGGGTTATGGAGTTCATTGGCCTGACATTGATGAAGATATCAGTATTAAATCTTTTCTCGCGCCCTAATCACGTTATCAACGAATGCCCCGTCATTTCCTTAGGCTGTTCCCACCCATATATTTTTAAAATTGTTGGGGCAATATCGGCAAGAATTCCATTTTTAAGTGTTTGTTTTGTAGGTGTTTTTGACACCCATACTAATGGAACCGGATTTGTCGTATGCGCTGTGTGGGGCTCACCAGTTTTAGGATCAACCATCATTTCTGAATTTCCATGATCTGCAGTTATTAAAACATCATAACCATTCTTAAGTGCAGCCTCACATACCCGGCCCACACACTCATCAATAACTTCAATTGCTTTAACAGCTGCGGGAATAATACCTGAATGCCCCACCATGTCGCTATTGGCAAAATTTAAGACGATAAGTTTGTAATTGGTAGAATCCATTTTTTTAATCAACTCATCGGTTAATTTACGAGCCGACATTTCTGGTTTTAAATCATACGTGGGTACATCTTTTGGCGAAGGTACAAGAACTCTATCTTCACCTGGATAAATTTTTTCTTCTCCACCGTTAAAAAAATATGTCACATGCGCATATTTTTCAGTCTCAGCAATGCGCAATTGTTTTTCTCCCCGACCAGAAACAAGCTCACCTAATAAACTTGTATATTGCACGGGATGAAACAAGACGGGAAACTTAAACGCCTCTTCATAACTTGTGAAGGTCACATAGTTTTGAGTTTCAATTTTCACATGTGACTTAAATTCTTTAAAATCTGAAACAGCAAGTGCCCTTGAGATTTGGCGCGCACGATCGGCTCTATAGTTAAAAAATAAAACAGAATCACCATTTTGAATACGTGCCCCACCTTTAATAAGGCGTGGCTTTATAAATTCATCATTTTCATTTTTCAAATAAGCATCGTTAATAGCCACGGTTAAACCGTCAAACTCACAAAGAGCTTCACCCCCAGGAGTTTTTCCTAAAGCCAGCGCATCATAGGCGATTTGTGTTCGC
Source organism: Oligoflexia bacterium (assembly GCA_034439615.1). Classification (NCBI taxonomy): domain Bacteria; kingdom Pseudomonadati; phylum Bdellovibrionota; class Oligoflexia; species Oligoflexia bacterium. Next base: position 18,918 of record JAWXAT010000031.1, read on the forward strand.
TCCCAACGCTTGTCGCGATCCATCATGTAGTAACGACCACCTAATGTGGCGATTGTTCCGACACCCGTTTTTTTAATCACCAGCTCTAATTCTTTTGCATATTGAAGTGCACTTTTTGGTGGAGTGTCACGACCATCAGCAAAAAAATGAATGTAGATCGGCCGCTTTGAATTTACTCTGGCAGCTGCTTCAAGAAGTAAAAACAAATGCACTTGATGTGAATGTACACCACCATCGCTGATTAAACCCATCAGATGAAGTGCACCGGTGGTCTCGGTAAGTAATCGTTTTACGTCAGGTAGACCTTCAAAACCTTTTTGTTTTGCAAACTCTTCGATCTTTGTAAGCTCTTGTTTAATAACACGGCCACCACCAATATTAAGATGTCCGACCTCGCTATTTCCCATTATACCATCGGGCAATCCCACCGCATGCCCGGAAGTTTCTAATTGCGAATGCGGACATGTTTTAAATAGACGATCAAGATTAGGTTTTTTTGCAAGGTAGATGGCATTATTCTCAGTGTTCTCACTGCAACCATAACCATCAAGAATCATAAGCAAAACCCGTGAATCTTTACCCATTATGATAACTTGTTCCTTTCAAAATCGTCATGGCTCGATAAGTTTGCTCACAAGCAACGGCTAAAGCCAAATGATGAGTTATTGTGAATTCAGAAAGACATAATTGCAAGTCTGCTCGTTTTTTTACTTCATCATTTACACCATAAGCGCCGCCTATAACCACAATGATTCTTTTCTTACCTCCGCCCAAGATACGCTCTAATCGCTTTGAAAATGCTTTGGTATCTAGACGCTGTCCTTTTTCGTCGCAGAGCAGTACGAAGTCATCTGGTTTTAAATAATTAAGAATTATTTCTGATTCAGATTTAATTTTCTTATCTTGGGCATCTCGATCATGAGATGGAGAATTAAGAACAATACATTCTGTTTCGATCCAAAATGATATTTTCTTTTTATAATCAAGAGTGAGCTGTTCAAGCCAAGGGGGAAGTCGTGAACTTATTCCTACAAAACAGAACTTCAAACGGGTAAAGAAACGCCCTTTTCACGGGGGGCATTTGTTTTTAGTTCGCCTTGGATTTGTTCACAATCTTGCCAGAGGCCCTCGATATTATACTGACCACGAACTGCGTCTTCAAAAATATGAATAACAACCGCACCGTAATCAATCAAAACCCAATGACCTTCGCGCAAGCCCTCAATACTGATTGGCGCAAGACCGAATTCTTCTTTAACTGAACTCATAATGTTATCTGCCAATGAACTTGCATGTTTTGTACTAGTTGCACTGCAAATAATTGAGTAATCAGCATAGGCATTTTTAGGAACCATGTCGTAAATTTTTAAAGCTAGTCCCTTTTTTTCTAGAGCTTGCATTGCACAATAAAGCGAGAACTTACGGTAATCGTCAACTAAAGGGGATTTTCGTTTATAAAGCCCTTTATCGTTAATGTACTCAAGCACTGATGGAACTAAAAATTTCTGAGCATTGTGGCTATTACGCAAAAGTTTTCTAATTTCAGTAGAAGATGTATCGACATCTTCAATCTCTACAAGATTAATGGTGCGTCCGCTTGAGAGAATAACAATGTTCGTATCAGACGCCTTAACATAGTTTTCAAGCCCGGATGGTAAATCAACAGCACCCAAAGTCACTGTAGACCCAGGTCTTGTTGTGACTACAAAATTACTAAGAGTTAATAATTTTGAAAAATCTTTCCAGTGCGGAAAATCTAAAAAATTATCAGCACCCATAATAAAATAGAGATTTTCTGATTTATACATCTGAGAAAGTTCTTTGAGTGTGTCGACAGTATAACTTACACCGCCACGACGAATTTCTCTATCATCACAAACAAGATCGTTTGAGTAATTTTTAATAGCTAGTTTGATCATCGCCACTCGATCATCGGGATTTTGCGCACTCGATGTGCGATGTGGGGGTGTGAAATTGGGGATAATCAAAACTTTATCTAAACCCAAACGTTGTTTCACGCTTAATGCGGCATTGAGATGCCCAACATGTATGGGGTTAAAAACACCGCCTAAAATACCGATACGCTCATCAGATGTAGGTTGAACTTTACGAGCTACAGATTGCTTTGATGATTGCTTAACAGCTTTTGCAGCTTTAACTGCCTTAGCTGCTCTTACAGTTTTAACAGCTGATTTAACTGCACGCTTAACTGTTTTCTTAACAGCTTTTTTGCTTTTTACTTTTTTAGCTAAGGTTAACGCCTTGGCCTTCACCTTTGTTTTTAGCTTTGCCAATGACTTTGCTAGTTTTTTTAGCTTTGCTGGCTTTTTCAACTTCGATTTGGACTTTTTCATTTTCTTCACTGAGTAACCTCGTCATTTTATCAATAAGTTCGCGGATACCTAAGCCGGTAACAGCTGAAATTAAATGTACGTTCACGCGTTTTTTGCGAAATTTCAATACTAATTCTTGTCGTGTTTTTTCATCGAGAAGTTCAACCTTATTTAATACTACAATTTGGGGCCGTGTGCCGAGCTCAAAGAAACCCTCTTCTTCATTGCGATCTTTGTCATAATATTCAAGCTCACGGTTAATATCTTCATAATCTTCAACTGGATCACGCCCTGAAAATGCCGAAGCATCAACGACGTGCAGAAAAAACCTTGTTCGTTCGATATGACGCAAAAACTTTATACCTAATCCTGCACCTTTGTGAGCGTCTTTAATAAGACCGGGTATATCTGCCACAACAAAACTTTTAAAGTCTTTCGCCTGAACAACGCCCAAATTTGGAACCAAAGTTGTAAACGGATAATCTGCAATTTTTGGCTTTGCTGCTGAGATACGTGAGATCAAAGTAGATTTTCCTGCATTTGGAAAACCGATAATACCAACATCAGCTAAAAGTTTTAATTCTAAAACAACTTGTGCTTCTTGACTATCTTCACCAGGTTGAGCAAATTTTGGAGCTTGATTTACACTGTTTTTAAAAAATTGATTACCTTTGCCCCCGCGTCCACCCCTTAAATAAACGAAACGCGAATTTTCACCACTCATGTCACAAATAACTTCACCATCGGGTGATTTAATTAAAGTCCCCTCAGGAACTTGAATGACCATGTCGTTTCCTGCGTGCCCCGTCATATTCTGACGCTCACCAGGTTTACCGTCTTCTGCTAAAAATTTTCGGACGAATTTTAAATCAAGGAGAGTTCCTAATTGGCGACTCACTTCAAAAATAACATCGCCACCTTTGCCGCCATCACCACCGTCAGGACCACCGCGAGGTACAGATTTTTCACGGCGCCAAGATATGATTCCGGGGCCTCCATGGCCTGACTTTACTAATATTTTAGCTTCATCTACGAACTTCATGAACGCATTACCTACAAAAAAACAGGGTGAGGAAATCGCTCCTCACCCCAGGAACCTTATAATAATTCAAATCAAATTAAGCGGGATACACGCTCACAGCTAAACGAGTTCTGCTTTTACGCTCAAACTCAACTTTACCATCTACTAAAGAGTAGATTGTGTGATCGCGGCCCATTCCAACGCCGGAGCCCAAATGAAATTTGGTTCCACGTTGACGAACAATAATGGTTCCCGGTTGAACAACTTCGCCTGCAAATCTCTTAACGCCTAAGCGTTTACCTGCAGAATCTCGACCGTTTCTAGTACTACCACCAGCTTTTTTTGTTGCCATTTTCTAACCCTCAATTACTTTTTTGATTTCGCTTTGGTTGTCTTTTTCACGCTAGATTTTTTCTTAGCAGATGAAGACTTTTTCTTAGCCGTATCTTTTGACCCGGCTCCCTTTGCTACTTTTTTAGTTTGTTTTTCTTCCACACCTTCAACTGAAGCTTTGCGCTCAACTACTTTCTTTTCGCGATTTGCGAGAAGAACATGGGGCTTGGTTTCAGCTTTTGCACTTCCAGATGAAGTTAAAATCTCAGTTACAAAAAGGCGTGTTAACTCTGATCTGTGGCCTCTCATGTTGCGGTATTTCTTACGACGCTTTTTCTTGAAAACTAATATTTTTGAGCCACGATATTGTTGTTCAATAACAACTGTGACTTTTGCGCCTGATACTGTCGGAGAACCAATTACAGTTTGATCTCCTCCGATCATAAGAACTTCTGTTAAATCTAATGTTGCTCCTGGTTCACCTTCAAGCTTTTCAACGGTGAAAGAGAGACCTGGCGTAACGCGATACTGTCTACCGCTTGTCTTTACAACTGCGTACATTTTAGGAACTCCTCTGAACTTAATCGTGTTGCGCCTTTTTCAAGCGCATCAATTAGAATTTTGCTTAAATTAAGAGTCTTTAAATGCCATAAAAGACAGGGTTTTGTCAAGATAAGCGCTTATGCAATCGCTGTTGGGAGAGGTTTTGGTGGAGAAACGTCAAAGCTTAGCCAAAAATCACAAGGGGTTGTTTAATTTTCATGGTGCATACGACGGCTGCCACCCGCTAAATCACGCTCCGAATGCCATTCACACTCTTAATGCTTAAAAAGCAATGACCCGGCTTGTTTTGTTAATGTTTGGAAAATACCTCGAACTGCTCTAAATGAAAGGCTTCTTCAGTTTTAATAACAATACGACGACCCAATGATTCTTCTGTCTGTTCAAGCATTTCGCGCTCTTCATCATATAGCCAGTCCGCCAAATCAGGATGTACGTGAATTTGTGTGACTTGAGCCTCTTTATCGCGACCCTCTCGCTGAAGTTCGCGAAAAATTTCATAACAAATCGTCGTTTTACTCTTAATAAAGCCTTTTCCGTCGCAGTAGGAGCAGGGTTCGCAAAGTGTCTTCACTATGCTTTCACGCGTGCGCTTGCGGGTCATTTCTACAAGACCTAATGCGCTCATGTTTAGAACATTTGTTTTTGCTCTGTCTTTTAGCAGTTCATCTTTGAGTGCAACGAGAACTTTTTCGCGATTAGCTTCTTTCTCCATATCAATAAAATCTAAAATTATAATACCGCCGCAATTTCTAAGGCGCATTTGATAAGTGATCTCTTTTACGGCCTCAAGATTTGTTTTAATAATCGTATCTTCGAGATTTCTTTTTCCCACATAGCGACCTGTGTTCACATCAATCGCCACGAGGGCTTCTGCCTCATCTATAATGATATAACCACCGCTCTTGAGCCAAACTTTTCGGCCAAGGGCTCTAGAAATTTCAAGTTCAATTCCAAAATGATCAAAGATCGGGTCTTCACCAGTGTAGATTTCAACATGTGCTTTAAGCTTCGGCATAAATTGATTTACGAATTTTAAAACTTTTTTATGGGCTTTTGCGTCGTCGATTACCAATCGTTTTACGTCTTCAGTGAAAAGATCACGCACAGCTCTGAGTTCAACATCTAGATCGGCGTGGACTATTCCACTGCCAGATTGTTTTTCATAATTACGCTGAACTTCTTTCCAAAGTTTGGTCAAAAAATCCATGTCACTTTTAATATTTTTTTGGCTTGCTCCCTCGCACGCCGTACGCACAATGAACCCCCCCTCAGGTGGTCGCGCGGTTTTAACAATTTCTTTAAGTCTTTTTCTTTCTTCTTCTTTTTCAATGCGCCGAGAAATTCCGATATGTGAAACAGTAGGCATATAGACAAGGTTTCTACCGGGAAGACTGATATGCATCGTGATGCGGGCACCTTTTGTTCCGATAGAGTCTTTTGCCACCTGAACCAAAATTTCTTGGCCCTCTTTTACAAGATCTTGAATTTGAGCTTTTGGTGCTGGTGGGCGGGTGATTTCTTCATTTTCATCGTCGATAATAATATCTTCCGTAGAAACTGAATCATCGCGAATATCGCCAACATATAAAAACGCTGCGCGATCAAGACCGATATCAACAAAGCAAGCTTGCATGCCGGGTAATACCCGTAAAATACGGCCTTTATAAATACTACCCACGAGACCTTTGTCACGCTCACGCTCAATGAGTAAATCGCTGATCACGCCATTATCTAATAGCGCCACGCGGGTCTCTGCTGAGGTCGAGTTTATGATGAGTTCTGAGGCCACTTTCTAATTTCCTTACGACTTTTCAAGTATCTGCCGATAAATATTCTGAAGGAAGTGTCTATGGCGAAACTTGATCAACTATTTGTATTGATGAAGCAACAAAATGCTTCCGATCTTCATTTGACGACCGGTTCGCCACCGTTTTTCCGCCTTCATGGTGAGATGGTGAAATTGAACTATCACAACCTCACGCCAGAAGAAACACAAGCTCTTATTTTTGAACTATTAACTGAAAAACAAAAGCGCCAATTCATTGAAAACTGGGAACTTGATTGCAGCTACACCCTTGAAGGCACGGGGCGATTTCGCTGTAACGTGTTTATGCAAAGGCGCGGTATTGCAGCGGTTTTTAGAATAATTCCTGAAAAAATATTAACCGTTACTGATCTTGGGCTTCCCGATTCACTTTTAGATTTAATCAATGTGCATAAAGGCTTAGTGCTCGTGGTTGGGCCAACGGGTTCTGGTAAATCAACAACCCTTGCTTCATTAATTCACCACATCAACTCAACTCAACAATCGCATATTATCACCATTGAAGACCCGATTGAGTTTGTGCATGCGAATTTAAAATCACTCATCAATCAAAGAGAAGTTTCAAGTCATACAAAATCATTTGGCAATGCTTTAAGAGCAGCACTTCGCGAGGACCCAGATATTATTCTAGTGGGTGAGATGCGCGATCTTGAGACAATCAGTCTTGCCATGACTGCTGCAGAAACAGGTCACTTGGTGTTTGGAACTCTTCATACAAACAGTGCACATAAAACTATTGATCGAATCATTGATGCCTTTCCACAAGAACAACAATCTCAAATTAGAGTTATGCTTTCTGAAAGTTTAAGAGGTGTTATTGCTCAATCACTTTTGCCTAAGGCCGATGGCCAAGGTCGAATTGCCTGCTTAGAAATGCTTATCAACACGAGTGCCGTTTCAAATTTAATTCGAGAAGGAAAAACGTTTCAGATTCCGAGCGCTATGCAGACGGGTCGAAATGAAGGAATGATTACCTTTGAGTCTTATGTACAAGATTTATTGAAACGCGGAATGGTCACACAAAAAGAGGCCAATGAATTTGTGGGTAAAAAACCTTTACTCAGCACGAATTCCTCATTTGCTGGTGGCGGAGCTGGTGCTGGTGCTGGCTCAGTACCGAGTCCTAATCCCGCAATAAAACCACCCATCAAAAAGTCTTCATAAATTTTATAATTATTAAAACTGAATGGCTATTTGGCCACCTAGAGATGTGGCGGTGTTGTCTGCTGACTTTTGGATAAGTGGCCCCCATAGAAGTTTAGGTTCTTTGATTTCAACGTTGAGATCAGTTGAAATTTCGGGTGCTAATTTTTTCTGATCTAAAAACACACCGCGAGGGGAACCGTCAGAATTAGTAACCGGGCCTTCATAATATTCACGAGTAGTGGCTGAACGAAACGTAACATAGACAGTTCCAACGATTACACCTACGGCAAAACCAATAGCAATATTTGAAAGCTGTTCTTGGGGGCGTCCGTAAAAACTTAATGTTGAAAGACCCATGATTGCACCACCAAGACCTGCGAACACAATGGTTGCAAGTTGTCTGCGTGGGCCGCTTGGTTTTTTGCGCATAGCTTGTTGGCCAAAGGCGCTGCTCCCAACAAAAATCATGATCAATAATGTAGCGATAAATTTTTTCAAAATTTAATCCCCCCTATTTCGTACTTTCACGGCGAATGAAAAACAACTCCTTGGGAATACCCTCTTTTACATCGTGTATTTCAACATCCTTCACTTCGGCAGTAGCGGGGCCTTTACGCGCCCATTTAATCATTGTGTCGACGTGCGCCTCTGTTCCAGCGACGAGTATTTCTACTCGTCCATCGGGCAAGTTTCTCACCCATCCGTTAAGCGCTAATTTTGTACCCATTTCATGAGCATGAAAACGAAAACTCACGCCTTGAACTTTCCCTGATAAAAACACGCGTTTACAAACCATGAATCGATGTTACACCCTTCTAAAGTAGATAATCGTATACTTTGACAATAACGGTACGCGTTGCTATTTTATAGTGTTTTCTTAGGAGCCCCCATGAAACAAGCCCAAAAACATGACTTGGAACGCCTGGTCGAAATTGTGACATCAGAAGTATATCGAAGGCTAGATCCTTCAGCGCCTGCTAACACAACCGTTGAGCCAAAACGCGACACGCAAAATACTACTGAAGTCAAATCACCACCTACTCGTCAGCAAATTGCCTCAATGATTGACCATACGATGCTAAAACCAGATGTTTCTCATGAACAAATCAAAAAACTTTGTGAAGAAGCAGCTCAATATAAATTTGCTACCGTTTGCGTGAATTCAAGTAACGTTGGTCTCGCAGCAAAACTTTTAGAAGGCTCAGGTGTAAAAGCCATCGCCGTTGTTGGATTTCCATTAGGGGCCAGTGCCCCTAGAGCGAAAGCATTTGAAACATTAGAGGCCATTCGCGCAGGTGCTGGTGAAATCGATATGGTTATTAATATCGGCTCTCTCAAAAGCAAAGACTACAAACTAGTTTATGACGACATTCGCGGCGTAGTTGATGCCGCGGGAAGTATTCCGGTAAAAGTCATTCTTGAAACTTCAAACTTAAATACAGAAGAAAAAATAATTGCATGCGGACTTTCTAAAGCAGCGGGAGCAGCGTTTGTAAAAACAAGCACTGGTTTTGGAGGCGGCGGCGCTACAGTTGAAGATATTAAACTTATGCGAAAAATCGTTGGCCCAGATATGGGAGTAAAAGCCAGTGGCGGTGTGCGCACTTATGAAGATGCTTTAAAAATAATTAAAGCTGGTGCAAATCGCGTTGGAGCATCTTCAAGTGTTGAAATTGTCACGGGCCAAAAAACAGAATCAAAAGGTTACTAAAAACTCTCATGATTCCAGCAGAGATAATCAAATTAAAACGAAACGGTTTTGAACTTTCAGAAAAAGTAATCCAAGAATTTATTAAAGGTTATGTTGAAGATTCAATTGCTGATTACCAAATGTCAGCACTTCTCATGGCCATTTACTTTCAAGGTATGACAAAAAAAGAAACCTTCGCTTTAACTTCAGCCATGCTTCACACGGGCCTTGTTATTGATCTTTCTGATATTTCAGGAATGAAAATTGATAAACACTCAACCGGTGGCGTTGGCGATAAAACCAGTATTGTTATTGGCCCTATCGTCGCAGCAGCGGGTGTGAAAGTGCCCATGATTTCTGGGCGTGGCCTTGGTCATACAGGCGGAACACTTGATAAGCTTGAAAGTATACCTGGTTTTAATACTCAGCTTTCACTATCAGAGTTTAAAAAACTCGTTAATGAACACGGGGTTTGTTTTATAGGGCAAACAAAAGAAATCTGCCCCGCTGATAAAAAAATGTATTCGCTAAGAGATGTCACAGGCACCGTTGAATGCATTCCATTGATTTGCGCTAGTATCATGTCAAAAAAATTAGCGGAAGGAATCGATGGTCTTGTACTGGATGTAAAAGTTGGCCAAGGCGCTTTCATGAAAAATAAAAATGAAGCGCAAAAACTTGCTCAAGGGCTCATTGAAATTGCAAAACTTGGGGGAAAATCTGTAACAGCCCTTTTAACAGATATGAATCAGCCCCTAGGGTACGCAGTTGGCAATGCATTAGAAGTTAAAGAATGCCTTGAAGTTCTTGATAATAAAGGGCCTGATGATTTACGCGAACTTTGCCTTGAGCTTTCTGCTCATATGATTTTACTTGGAAAAAAAGCTAAGAATATTTCTCAGGCAAAAAAAATTGCTGAAGAACTTTTGGTTTCCGGTCGAGCAAAGAAGGTTTTTGTTGATATCGTGAAAGCACAGGGCGGAAGATTTACTCTGCCCACTGCTGATAAAACACAAACACTTAACTCACTTAAAAACGGTGTCGTTAAAAAATTAGACGCCGGCAAAGTTGGTCTTGCCAGTTTAACACTTGGTGCAGGAAGAAAAAGATCTGAAGATACTATCGACATGGCTGCAGGAATAATTCTGCATAAAAAAATAGGCGATAAAGTTAAAAAAGGAGAGCCCCTTGCGACTCTTCATTACAGCAATAAACTTCCAACTACTTCTCTCAACGAGTCACTCAACTATCTTAAAGACGCCTACGAGTTTAGCTTGCAAAAAAGCAGTCCTCCCCGTCTTATTATTAAGGTGATGACCACTCAAGGATCTAAAAAATGACCAACATCCCAGATCAGCTCAACGATGCTGTTTCATATATAAGATCGCAATGTCAGATGAAGCCTCGAATAGGTCTTATTTTAGGAAGTGGCCTGGGTAATTATGTTGATACAATCAAAGCTGAATGGAGTAGCGAGTATTCGCTGATTCCTCATTTCGGTACAACCTCAGTTGAAGGTCATCGCGGAAGACTTGTTTTGGGTCACATAGAAGATGTTCCCGTCGCTGTCCTTCAAGGTCGTCTTCATTTGTATGAAGGGTATTCAATTTCTGAGGTGGTGTTTCCAACGCGCACCCTTGCCATGCTTGGAATTGAAGTGCTTTTAGTTACAAACGCAGCTGGGGGTTTAAGTAAACGTATGGTGGCTGGTGATTTTATGGCCATTAATGATCACATAAATCTCATGGGCGATAATCCACTTAAAGGGCGTCAAATGGAGCGCCTTGGCCCGCGCTTTCCAGATATGACTGAAGCTTATGATAAAAAACTTATTAAAATTTCTTTAAATGCGGCAAAGAAAAATAAACTGCATATGCGTGAAGGTGTTTACATCGGACTTCCTGGCCCCACATACGAAACTCCGGCCGAAGTTCGTTATCTTCAAAAAATTGGTGGCAATGCTGTCGGAATGAGTACGGTTCCTGAGGTTATAGCTGCAAATCACTTGGGTCTTCGTGTTTGTGGCGTGAGCTGCATAACAAATCTCGCTGCGGGATTATCTAAAAACAAATTAACACATACTGAAGTGACTGAGACCGGCAAGCGCGTTGAAGGTAAATTTCAAAACTATGTGACTATGCTTGTGAAACAAATTGCGGAGCATCTTGATGGAACCACTCGATAAAGCTTCAAGGGCAATGAAAAAAGCCTACGCCCCCTACTCTGAGTTTCAAGTTGGCTGTGTTGTTGTTGGTAACTCAGGTCAAGAATACATCGGTTGCAATATAGAAAATGCAAGTTATGGAGCGACAATTTGTGCCGAACGCATTGCCATTGGCCAGGCTATTGCCCACGGTGAAAAAAAGATTAGTAAAATTTATCTTATTAATAGTTCAAAAATGCCCGTCACCCCGTGTGGAGTTTGTCTTCAGGTGATGTCAGAATTCGGAAAAGACTTTGAAATTACCTCAGCCTCTAAAGATCAAAAAATAGTACGTGAGATGCATTTTAAAGATCTATTTCCCATAGCATTTGATAAAAAATCTCTTCCTAAAAAAACTCGTTAGATTTAGACCTCTTTTAACCTATAAAACTAAGGCTCAATTTGCTATATTACTCCCCAGAGTTAGATTTTTTTACTCAGGAGTAGTTCATGCAGTACCGTATTTTTTCTTTTTTGCTTGTTGTCCTGTTTAGTCAATTAGCTCAAGCTCAATTTTATCACAAAGATCCCGCTCGAGGTCTTAATGTTAATATGATTACATCACCAAGTGGAATTGTTGAAGAGTGTATTTTGCCTAAAAGATTTCCAGGAATCGAATATTCTGACCGAGATCTTAAAATGGAGCAAAAACTCTGTGGCCTTGATTTTTACAATCACCCTCAGCTTGCAGTTTGTCCAAAACTAAAGAGCACAAATCCTGGCATCGAATTACATGTTGTTCCTGAAGGTTCTACAAAAGCAGCGATTGAATCAGCCAACTGCCAAGTCCCCCAATTAGGTAAAAAAATTGCAAAATATAAAAACACCATCACGTGTAGCTACACACCTGCGGCGCTTGGTTATTATCATGTGTCTCGCATTTTAGGTGGTGTCGGAAATGTGCCACAATCTGTAGTTCGCACAATGAGTAAAGAAAACCACTTAGACGTAGTTAAAAAAGCAATTGCAGTCACTCGCGCTAAACACACACCCGGAACAATTATAAGAATCGCTTGGGAAAGACTCTGGCCTGCGGCACATGGGGCTCCCGCAAAATTTCCTAAAATTTTTGATGTCGATTTAACCTCAATTTATGGCGCACTCTCTGTAAACGTGACCGATGAAGAAAAGTATTCTGAACTTAATGGGAAGGGTTCTTACGAATCTCGTTATGTTCGCTTTAAAAATTCATCTGCCTATAATGAGGTGCAATCACTTAAACCTATTTCAGAAATGGTTGGCCCCAGCCTTCAAGAATCAGCTCAGCAAATCATTCGCATGAAAGATGTGAGTGATATGATCTTGTTAGATTATTTACTCAATCAACTAGACCGAATTGGAAATATTCATTTAAAATATTTTTGGGTTTATGTTTATCAAAACCAGTTGATCAAAGTTTCGCTTAAAGGAACACCCGCACTGCCCGACCCGGAACAAAAAACACAAATGAATTCTGTTGGCGCAGTTTTAGTTAAACAAATGATTTTGCGAGATAATGACTGTGGTGTTGCAAAAGATAATATGGCCAAACTCTCAGGCCTTTTAGACGGGGTTCATCATTTAAGCCCACAAACATACAGACGGTTTTTATGGTTTACTTCTCAACTTCAAAATCCTGAATCACAAGAGTTTTTCAAACGTGAAACCCTTTTTACTGATAATGATCTCAAGGGTGTTGGCCGAGGACTCATAACAAATGCGCTTTTAGTAGCAAAAACCTTACAAAATCGCTGCAAACAAGGGCAATTACATTTGGATTTAGATCTAAAAGCTCACGTACAAAGCCAAAACATTCGTGATAGTCGCGAACATTGCGATTTACCCGCTAATTATAATCCCAATTTAGATAATTGAATTATCTGATTACATTCTTTACCTGGTAGCGGATAACCCGCTTCCGGTACCGTGTATTTCCACGACCTAAGCCCATGTCAAAAGATAATCGCTGACGGTACTAACCCTAGACCCACCCTCAAGTGTTATTCTTTATAAGAAGAAGCAAACGTTCGGGGGAACGCGCTTTTTCTAACTAATGGGGGAGTTGCATGGATGCAACCACACGGGGCTTTTTTCTTTTTTTCACCATTCTCTATCTCACAGCTTGCGGCCAAGAAAATGCAGGAAAAGTAAACACGACAAGCTTTGATTGTGCGGGACAGGCGATTTCTGACAGCTTTCTCATTCAATGGAAAGATGACGTTCCACCTGAATTTGCAGCCTATAAACTAAGTCCCGACTCAAAAGTGACCCGCTTTACTGGCGTTAACAAAACACAAATTGAAAATGAAATTCTCCATAAACATCGCAATAACTATAAAACGGCTGAACATGAATTCACTTTAGACGTTGAGGATATTCAACCCCATGCGGCCGCATGTAATACCAATCTTTCAGAACTGCCCGATTCTTGGGGCCCCATTGATATAAATGCCAGCCAAGCGTGGACAACTCTTGGCAAACAAGGCGAAGACATTATCGTAGGCATTGTAGATTCAGGGGTGGATACCCGGCATCCTCTTTTACAAGATAATATCTGGATCAATACTGGTGAAATTGCTGGAAACGGAATTGACGATGATCAAAATGGCTACATTGATGACCACAAAGGCTTTAATTTTGCTGGAATGAATTCTGATGTCATTAGCGGTTCTACCCACGGCACCCATGTGGCAGGAATTGTCGCAGGTAAAACATCTGCTTCAACGAATAACTTCACCGGTGTTGCGCCAAAGGCGAAGATTATGCCGCTTAAATTTATCCATGCTAATTCTGGGTCGGTAGGTGATGCCATAAAAGCGATGGAATATGCCCGACGCCATGGCGCTAAGATTATTAATGCTAGTTGGGGTGGGGATTTATGCAGTGATGTTTTAAAAGACGCCATTGTGGCCGCAACTGTATCCGGTACCGTGTTTGTTAATGCCTCCGGAAATGCTGGTAAAGATTTAGTTCGTGCACCTGAATGGCCCGCTGTTTATCAGCTAGCAGGTAAAATTACAGTAGGGGCTTATAATCTGAATCAACGCTTATCTGGTTTTTCAAACTACGGGGATTTAGTAGATCTTGCGGCACCAGGGGAGAGCATCTTAAGTACTGTGCCCCCTCAAGTAGGTACAGCACAAGGTAAGATGTGCGCCATGAGTGGAACAAGTATGGCCACCCCATTTGTCGCAGGTGTATCAGCACTCTTATTTTCTTATAAACCTTCAGCCACACCCACTGAAATTGCAACAGCCATCAGCGCAAGTGTTGTAACTGGCCAGTATGGCGTTAGAACCAAAGGCAAGCTCAATGCACTGGGTGCAGCCCAATACTTAATGAGCCATTAATTTTTTAGTGGTTTTTAAACCAAGGGGTTTGAACTATGGCGGAAAGATCTTCGCAGTAAACCTTTTCATCTACTGCGGCATTACACATTCCCTTATTATTTCGAACAGCCTCTAAAGTCGAGCGTGCCACGTGGAACTCGTGGCGACGATAATTATCTGATTCAAGTCGCAACAACAAAGGACCCTGTGGATCACGCCTTAAATAGTTAACTAGCTGACGCATGCGAAAGAGATCTTCAGATATAGAATCAAAATAATAAAACTGCGCTAGAGAGCTCCACGTAACTTCGCCGCCCTCGGGTAATTCGATAAAACCCAAAAGATTTGAATTAGCAGCTTGTTGAAAATATGTTCTTGAACAGTACTTATCGCCCATTTTTAAACAAAGCGTGCCGAGCATAAAGGCCTTTTCACCTTGCGACCAACCCCATTTTTCAACAGCCTCTTCTTTAATTTTTCTAAATAGAAAAATTCTTGTTCCAACTTGAAAGTCATTCATAAAACCTTCACCTGGATTTTCATAATTTAATTTTGCTGGCGAACTTTCACACGATTCGCTTTGAACCCGAGCTTTGTCTAATAACTCGGTGTTTTCAGGAATTCCCGCTAAATGAAACGTCTCGTGCAAAAGTGTGTCACCAAGTTCACTTCCGCAGCGACTTAAAGCTAAATTTATACGAGGTT
The DNA here is from genome assembly GCA_034439615.1 of Oligoflexia bacterium. Classification (NCBI taxonomy): domain Bacteria; kingdom Pseudomonadati; phylum Bdellovibrionota; class Oligoflexia; species Oligoflexia bacterium. The sequence continues at coordinate 34,046 of JAWXAT010000031.1, forward strand.
GAGTTACAAAAAAACCCTCATTAAATGGCAATGACGACATTGCACACGCATCGGCATTCATTGATGGGCGTGCTCTACAATCAATAATGGGTTGTTGTAATAGCGCTACTAATAATCTTGAAGCTTGGGTTTTATTTTGCTCCATCCAACAAGTCAGTTTGGGTTCAATTTCAGCCAATGCATCTTCAATTTTCACTCGTTCATTAAAGCTGCAATTGGTTGCATATTTAAAATTAAGAGCACTTCCGTTAAAATCTGAGATTTGAGCAACAGATGAAAGATCTCGCGGCGTAATTTTTGATTCTAATCCCTTTGATAACTTTTCAAGCAACGTAGAAATCCCCTCAACACTCCACGCGGGAACTTCACGCAACTTTAAACCTGCGGCGGGAATTGCGATTTTTCCAAAATTTATTTTCATAGGCTTTGAACTTCGACTACGCCTTCGCTTCTTTTTAAATTCTACGATCTTTTGAATGGAACCATCACTCCAGGTGATTTTTTCGCCATCTTGTATGACACCCGTGCGCGCTTTTTCTCCGTCAAAATCTACGATACGCCTATCGGCTAAAACCAAAATAGCTCGTGTTGGCTTACCTAAGCGATCGGCTTTGAACCCCGCCCAGCGAGCACCAACTGAGCGTTCTAGGATTCCTGTGGGGGCTTCATCAAAATCGTCGTCTGATCTTTCCCAAATTTCTACCCAATGACCGGTTTCGTCTTCTTCGGTCTCATGGGGAAGTTCTAATGATGATTCAGGCAAAAACCACCAACTTAAAGTGGCGGGTTCTGCCGTGGCAACGCTGGGTGTCAATATGAGTAAGAAAATAAAATGAATCATGTAATGAACAACTACATCAGGGGAAGTACTTAGTTTCAAGTCGTAATCGAAAAAATGTTGGAAATAAGAGGGGATACCATGCTACGCAAGTGAATATGCCTAGTGAAATTAAACGTACCTATATCAACGATCTGTCGCAACATGTCGGTCAAACCGTAGAACTTCGCGGTTGGGTTTACAACAAACGTTCAAGCGGCAAAATCAAATTCCTATTACTTCGTGATGGCACGGGCCTTTGTCAGTGTGTTTATTTTAAAGGCGAGTGTGAGGAAAGTTCATTTGTTGAATTTGAAAACCTCACCCAAGAATCCTGCGTTTATGTCACAGGCGTTGTTAAAGAAGAAAAACGTAGTCCTGGTGGTTTTGAACTTTCTGCTAGAACTTTACATATTCATTCAGGTGCTGTTGATTACCCCATCGGTCCAAAAGAACATGGCACTGATTTTTTAATGAACAACCGCCATCTTTGGTTGCGCTCAAATCAACAACACGCAGCTTTAAGAATTCGTGCTGAGATTGTAAAAGCCATTAGAGATTTTTTTGATGGCCGTGGATTTACCTTAGTTGATGCGCCGATTTTTACACCCAGCGCTTGCGAAGGAACATCAACACTTTTTGAAACAAAATATTTTGATGAAAAAGCTTATCTCAGTCAAAGCGGTCAACTCTACATGGAGGCCGGTGCTGCAGCTTTTGGCAAAGTTTATTGTTTTGGGCCAACCTTTCGAGCAGAAAAATCAAAAACACGCAGACATCTCATTGAATTTTGGATGGTAGAACCCGAAGTTGCCTTTAATGACCTTTATGACAACATGGAACTTGCAGAACAATTTGTTGAGTACATTGTTCAACGTGTAATTAAAAACAAAGAAGCTGAGCTTAAAGTACTTGAGAGAAACACCGAGCAACTTGCAAAAGTGAAAGCTCCGTTTCCAAGACTTCACTATACAGAAGCTGCTGATATTATTTTAAAAGAAAATCCTGCCTTTATTAAGGGGGATGATTTTGGCGGAACTGACGAAACAATCATTTCATCAAAGTTTGAAAAACCCGTTTTTGTTCACCATTATCCACAAGCCATCAAAGCATTTTACATGAAAGAAGATTCTAGCGAGCCCGGCTCAAGTATGAGTTGTGATCTTTTGGCAACGGAAGGCTACGGAGAAATCATTGGTGGTGGGCAAAGAGAAGATGATCTTAATAAACTCTTGAAAAAAATTGAAGAACATAAATTAAATGAAGAAGATTTTAACTGGTTTTTGGATTTACGTCGTTATGGCTCGTTTCCCCACGCTGGCTTCGGACTCGGTGTTGAAAGAACCGTTAGCTGGATTTGTGGACTCAGTCATGTTCGTGAAACAATACCTTTTCCACGACTCTATGGTCGCTTAAGACCATAATAGGGGATCAATCATGCCAGAAATGACAACCCACGAACGCTTACAAGATTTAGAAGCGCGCAACGATAAAGCCATGCTGGGCGGTGGTAAAGAACGTTTACAAAAACATAAAGAATCAGGCCGGCTTTCTGCGCGCGAACGCTTAGAGATTCTTTTAGATCCACAATCGTTTGTTGAATTCGATAGATTTGTTACACATCGCTGTAGCGATTTTGGAATGAAAGATAAAAAAATTCCTGGTGATGGCGTTATCACTGGCTACGGTCGCATCAACGGAAAACTCGTTTATGTTTATAGCCAAGACTTCACAGTTTTTGGCGGAAGCTTAAGCGCAACTAATTCTCGAAAAATTTGCAAAATACTCACAATGGCAATGAAAAATGGCGCACCCATCATCGGTCTTAATGATTCCGGGGGTGCCCGCATTCAAGAGGGCGTTGAAAGTCTTGGCGGTTATGCTGATATATTTTTACGAAATACTTTAGCAAGTGGTGTGATCCCACAAATTTCTGCCATCATGGGACCCTGCGCCGGTGGAGCCGTTTACAGCCCCGCGATCACTGATTTTATTTTCATGGTTAAAGACACAAGCTACATGTTTGTTACTGGGCCAGATGTTATTAAAACTGTAACTCACGAAGAAGTGACGAAAAAAGATTTAGGCGGTGCACTCACGCACAGTTCAAAATCTGGTGTCGCTCACTTTGCTTGTGAAGATGACAAACATTGTCTTTTGATGATTAGAGAGCTTTTAAACTTTTTACCTTCAAACAATGTTGATGACCCACCTGTTTTACCCGCAAAAGATGCGCAAGATCGCTTAGAAGAAAAATTAAACTCACTTATTCCTGATAGCTCAAAAAAACCTTACGACATGAAAGATCTCATTAAGATTATCGTTGATGAAGGTTATTTTTTAGAAGTGCAGCAACATTACGCGCCCAATATTCTCATTGGCTTTTCAAGATTTAATGGTCGAAGTGTGGGCATTGTCGCAAATCAGCCGACACATCTTGCTGGTTGTCTCGACATTAAAGCCTCGGTAAAAGCTGCGCGCTTTGTTAGATTTTGTGACGCATTTAATATTCCACTTGTAACAATTGTAGATGTTCCTGGTTTTTTACCAGGAACAGAACAAGAATACGGCGGCATTATTAAACACGGCGCAAAACTTTTATATGCTTATGCTGAAGCAACTGTTCCAAAGATTACTCTCATCACTAGAAAAGCTTACGGTGGCGCTTATGACGTTATGTCTTCAAAACATCTTCGTGGTGATTTGAATTTGGCTTATCCAACGGCTGAAATCGCAGTTATGGGTCCTGATGGTGCTGTTAGTATTATTTTTAGAGAGCAAATTCTAAAATCTGGCGGCGATCAAAAAATAAAAGATCAACTCACCGAAGATTATAGATCTACATTTGCTAATCCGTATAAAGCAGCAGAGCTTGGTTATATCGATGAGGTCATTGAACCCTCACAAACACGCCGACGAATTATTGACGGCCTTGAGAGTTTAAAAAACAAGCGCGACTCAAACCCACCCCGTAAGCACGGGAATATTCCACTCTAAGGGAGGCTAGGAAAATGTTTAAAAAAATTCTAATAGCCAACCGAGGTGAAATAGCAATTCGAGTACACCGCGCGTGTAAAGAGTTGGGAATCAAAACTGTAGCGGTATTTAGCGAAGCTGATCGTAATAGTTTACATGTGCTTTTGGCTGACGAAGCTTACTGCATTGGCCCAGCACCGAGTCGTGAAAGTTATCTTAATATTCCAAAAATTATTGATGTGGCTAAAAAATCTGGCGCCCAAGCGATTCACCCTGGATATGGATTTTTATCTGAGAATGAAGACTTCGCTGAAGCCTGTACAAAATCTGACATTGTTTTTATTGGCCCCACACCCCACGCGATTAGTAGCATGGGTGATAAAATTTCTGCCCGCAATCTTATGGAAAAAGCCGGGGTTCCGATTGTACCCGGAACAAAAGGAGCGGTAACTGACCCCGTTGAGATTAGAGAGTTTGCTAAAAAAGTAGGCTTTCCTGTTTTGATTAAAGCCGCAGCAGGTGGTGGTGGAAAAGGAATGCGCCTTGTTCACACAGAAGCAGAACTAGAGAGCGCTGTTAGAGGTGCCAAATCTGAGGCTCTCAATTATTTTGGTGATGAGAGCGTATATATTGAGAAATATATTACCAACCCTAAACATATTGAAATTCAAGTTTTCGGCGATAATCACGGCAACGTTGTTCATCTTTTTGAACGAGAGTGTTCCATTCAACGAAGACATCAAAAAGTTATTGAAGAATCCCCCTCGCCAGCGTTGAATCCAAAAACGCGAGCCGCAATGGGTGAAATCGCAGTGCGCGCAGCAAAATCAGTTAATTACACAGGCGCTGGTACAATCGAATTTATTTTTGATATTGATTCAGGAGCATTTTATTTTCTTGAAATGAACACACGTCTTCAAGTTGAGCATCCGGTTACTGAACTTGTGACAGGCGTAGACCTTGTTCAAGAACAAATTCTCGTAGCCTTTGGCAATAAGCTTACTTTTAAACAAGAAGATCTCTCTCAAAGAGGATGGGCTATAGAAGCTCGAATTTGCGCAGAAGATCCGATCACCTTTATGCCAAGCCCAGGGAAAATTGTCAGATGCCGACATCCTCAAGGGCCTTTCACACGAATTGATAGCTATGTTTACCCTGGCTATGAAGTTCCCATGCATTATGATCCATTGATTGCAAAACTAAGTACTTGGGGGCCAGATCGTAGCACCGCAATTGCTAGATGCTTGAGAGCACTGGAAGAATTTATTCTCACAGGAATAAAAACAAACATTCCTTTGCACAAAAGAATTCTACAGCATGAGAAATTTCTCAAAGGTGATTTTTCAACTCACTTTATTGAAAAAGACTTTGATGGTTTTGATAAACTATTCACAACAATCGATGATCGCGTTTACTTAATTACCGCCGCAATTGAAGCGTTTAATGAACACAAGAGCCAGGGCGTTTGGGATCTCAATCTTGTCAGCCACTGGAAACGCTATGGTCGAAAAATGTCTTTGAGGTAAGAAATGTATTTTGAAGCAGAGATTAAAAGAAAAAAATACAAGGTTGAGGTTAAAGAAACCAAAACCCATTGGCAGGTAAATGTTCAACAAGTTGGGGAACAACCCGAGCTTATTGAAATTTCAAAAGTTGATTATACAAAATTTGATGATGCCATTTCTTTTTTATTCGGCGGCAAATCATACATGCTTGATCTTGTTCCCACCAAAGAAGGGTGCACGATCTTTACCGGAAATAGTTATCGCAATGTCACTATCCACAATGACGAAAGTCTTTTGCATGAATCTTTGAAAGGTTCAGGTGGAATGGGAAGTTCAGACCAACTTGCAGCTGGTATGCCCGGTAAAATTGCTAAGATTTTTGTCAAAACAGGGCAAAGACTAGTTGCGGGTGCTCCAATTTTAATTATGGAAGCTATGAAAATGGAAAATGAAATGCGCGCCTCACATGACTGCGTAGTTAAAAATGTGCATATCGCCGAAGGCGCCTCCGTAGACACAGGGGCTGTTCTTGTCTCCTTTGAAACCAACTGAATTTTTTTTTAGTCCTAAAGATTCCATAACACATGAAGATTATGGAAAGTTTTTGGGCGCACCCGGCGAATTTCCATACACGCGGGGAATTCAAAAAGACATGTATCGCGGAAGACTCTGGACCATGCGGCAATACGCTGGTTTTGGTACCGCTGAAGAAAGTAACAAGCGTTATAAATTATTATTAAAAAAAGGCCAAACTGGTTTAAGTGTGGCTTTTGATCTCCCCACTCAAATGGGTTATGACTCTGACGACGTTATGGCAAAAGGTGAAGTCGGCAAAGTAGGGGTGGCCATTTCTTCTCTTGAAGACATGGAGATTTTACTTAAAGACATCCCGCTAGATAAAGTTTCAACAAGCATGACCATAAACGCAACTGCCGGAATTTTACTGGCCCTTTATATTTGCGTAGCTAAAAAACAAAATGTTTCGCTCAAAGATATTAAAGGCACCATACAAAATGATTTACTCAAAGAATATATAGCGCGGGGCACGTATATTTATCCTCCGCGCCCCAGCATGAGAATCATCACCGATATTTTTTCATATTGTAAGGACAACGTTCCTCAGTGGAATACCGTGAGCATTAGTGGCTATCATATTCGTGAGGCTGGCTCTACTGCAATTCAAGAAGTTGCTTTTACTTTAGCAAATGGCATTACTTACGTTCAAGCAGCCCTAGATGCCGGGCTTGATGTAGATGATTTTGCTTCTCGATTGAGTTTCTTTTTTAATGTGCATAATAACTTCTTTGAAGAAGTTGCAAAATTTAGAGCGGCCCGAAGGCTTTGGGCAGAAATTATGCGCGATCGCTTTAAAGCAAAAAATCCAAAAAGCTGGCTCCTTCGTTTTCACTCTCAAACTGCAGGAGTCACTCTTACTGCCCAGCAACCTGAAAACAATGTCGTACGCGTAACCCTTCAAGCCTTGGCAGCAGTTTTAGGCGGAACTCAAAGTCTTCACACAAACTCGAAAGATGAAGCCCTGGGTTTACCAACTGAAGAGGCCGTAACACTAGCACTTCGCACACAACAAATAATTGCCAACGAATCAGGTGCACCTAATATCGTAGACCCACTTGGTGGGAGTTATTATATTGAAAATCTCACCTCTAAAATTGAAGCCGGTGCTAAAGATTATATTAAACGTATCGAAGATTCGGGCGGTGTTATTCGCTGTATTGAAACTGGATTTATCCAAAAAGAAATTCAAAACGCCAGTTATGAATTTCAACGTCACGTAGAAAAAGGCGAAGAAATCATTGTCGGGGTTAATGCCTACGTGGATGAGAAAAACACTACGAAAAAATTAAAAATACTAAGCGTGCCGCCAGCACTTGAGAAAAAACAAGTTGCTAGGCTAAAAAAGTACAAAACCTCTCGCAATCAAAAAAATGTTAAGGTTTCGTTAGAACACATTCTCAACGCTGCAAAAACAAATGACAATCTGATACCTTTATTTGTAAAGGCCCTAGAGAATAAAGTTACATTGGGTGAAATTAGCCACACACTTCGTCAAGTTTTTGGAGTTCATAAAGAAAATGTTGTCGTTTAAAAATTCTTTTCTTTTAACTCTGGTTTTAATAGTCGTAATCACTACTAGTGTTAACGCCAACACCAAAGCACTTAACCCGACAGTTATCCCCAATTACACACAAACTAAAAATTTAACAACTTGGAGAGCTAAACTTGCGACATACAATGTTTGGGGTTTAATGCTCTTTAGTAAGTTTAAAAACGATAGAATGCCAAAAATTGGTGAGGCACTCAGAGAACAAGATCTTGACTATGCATTGTTACAGGAAGCCTGGACAACACGAAGTCGCCAAGAAATTTATAGTTCAGCTGGCCTACCATTTATCACGTACTCAGATGTGAATAACACGGTTGGTTCAGGTTTATTTTCACTTTCAAAGCATCCCTATAAACGCCACACCTTTATGCCCTTCACCTTAAACGGTGGATTTGGTCGTCTGTGGGAGGGCGAAGTATTTGCCGGCAAGGGTGTTTCGATGGCGACACTTGATATTAATGGCCTACCCATTTCATTTTTTAATCTACATACAGTGGCTCGACACGGATTAACCGCCACTGACGCAATTGAAGATCGCTACACACCAGAACGCTTAGCTCAACTTTTTGAAATATTTCAGCATATTGTTGAAAACGTAGATTCAGACGCATTTGTTGTCGCTGGTGATTTTAACATGCGCTGGTTTCATACCGAATATAAATTCTGGAAAACCTTAACCTCACTCAGCGGCAACACACTAGAAGAATTCGATAAGACCACTTGCACTTCATGTAAAGACAATATGTTTAATATTAACCCCAGTGGTCAGGTGGACTATGTTTTTGTTTCTCCGAAATTAAAAATTATTGAAAACAAACTTTCTTATACAGAGCGTTTTGTAAATAAACTTGGGGTCTCATTAAATCTCTCAGATCATTACGGTTGGGTTTCAAAAATTGCAATGAATTCATCTAAGAATGAATTTAACAGTGTAGTCGCAAAACAAAACACAATGGATGCGCTCAACTTTCTTGAACTCAGGCTTTATAGATATTTAAATAAAAAGGGCTCATTAGATGACGAAGATTTTCCTGACCCCTTTAATGGCATACAAGACAGAATATGCATTAGCTGTCGCGTGCGTGATTGCATTCGCAAAGTAAATATTTATCAAAAAGTGCTCACTCCAGACGCACAACTCACAGTTAACCAAAAAGCACTTAAATTACGCTTGGAATCTTATTTTAAACTCTTCGATTAATCGTTTTTCGTCTAACAAATATACAGCTCAAAAATATATATCCAACACACTTTGACCTTCTGTTCGATGATCTGTAAAATCAAACAATGGAGTGGGGGAGTATATGAACACCACATCAATATCAATGTGTTTGTTTTTAATGCTTACATTAAGTGCTTGTGGGCCAGGTAGTCCTAGTTTTAGCATAATGCCCACCAATCAAGTTTTTAAACAAGCACCTGGTTTTTTTAATAATCAACTCGATATTCTTTTTGTAATTGATAGCTCGGGCTCTATGGGTGAGGAGCAAGTAAACCTTGCAAGTAATTTTTCAGCTTTTATTAACGACTTTCAAACGAAGGGTTATGATTTTAAAATTGCGGTGATTGGTACTGACGCTTACCTAGCCAATTCACAATTAAGTGGTTATAACTCAGCAAATTCTTCAGTTGCAAAATTTCGTGATCGCGCCATTAAAACTTCAAGTGGCGTTTATCAAGCAATCAGTAATGATAGTATCTGCGGAAACCCCGCCGCACCATTTACAAATGTTTTTGTAATCACCCCATCAACGCCAAATCTAAGTAGTGTTTTTTCAATAAATGCAAAACAATGTATTCGCGGCAATGGTGATGAAAGAGCATTTTCAAGCTTTATGACAGCCCTTAATAGTCCATTAAACGCAGGGTTTTTAAGACCACAGTCTTTTTTAGCCGTAATTATTGTTTCAGATGAAGATGATTTTAGCGGTTATAATCGACCAGCCGAACCAGGCGGAGACAATCCACATGATTATTCACACCCAGATATTGATCCAGTAAATAACTATGTAACTCAACTCGATACACTGACTAATTCAACATCAAGCTTTAAGCGCTATAACGTTTCAAATATTTCAAGACTTGATGAGAATTGTGGAGGTCATCGAGAAATTCAGTATCCGAGCCGCTACATGCAGCTAAGCACATTAACAAATGGAATTTCTGGAAGCATTTGTGATCCAAATTTTTCAACATCTCTAAATCTCATACAAAAAAATATCGCAGAACTTAGCACACAGTTTTATCTTGATCGCACACCTCAGGTAGACACCATCGTGGTCACTGTAAATGGAGTTAAGATTGCTCAAGATCCAGTAAATGGCTGGACTCATAATGCAACTATTAACTCAATAGTTTTTCACGGGGCTTCAATACCCCCACAAGGCGCAGCGATTTCAATTTCATTTGTTCCGGCAACTGTTAAGTAGTTTTTCTAGTTAAAACTCGAACAAGAACCACACTGATTTCATAAAGAATCACTAGCGGAATTAAAAGTGCGAGCATACTCAGCGCATCGGGTGGTGTTACAACCGCAGAAATTACGGCCAACACAACAATGGCATAACGTCTGTTTTTGATTAAGAATTGATGATCAATAACACCCATGATACCTAAAAATACAAGAATCACAGGAAGTTCAAAAGTAATACCGAAGGCTAAGAAAAATTTTAGAATAAAATCTATATATTCACTAATGGTGATCATCGGCGTATCGGTTGTGCCACCAAAGCCTAATAAAAATTTAAAAGCGAAAGGTAAAACCACATAATAGGCAAATGCAGATCCACCTACAAAAAGTGAAATTCCTGAGAATACAAAACCTGCTGCATATTTTTTTTCTTTTAAATAAAGACCTGGAGCAATAAATTTCCAAATTTGATAAAGCCAAAGTGGACTTGTTAAAATCACACCCGCTAAAAAGCTCACCTTCATATGCGCCATAAATTTTTCAAACGGACCCGTAAAATGCAAACCCTTATCAGCCGCTGGCAGGTACGGAACAATTGGGTCACGCAAAAAATTAAAAATGTACTCACTAAATCCGTAGCAAAGAGCAAAGCCGCCCAGAAGAATATATGCCGTTGTAATAAGCCTCACGCGCAGATCAGAGAGATGTTCGGCAATTGTCATAACTTGAGACTGAGTTTGTGGCCCCTCACTATCAATCATGTGGAGCTCTTATTTTTATCATCTGTTTTTGTTAACTCATTGCTTGTTTTTTTATTTTTAATTTCATCATCTACAACATTGCTTGTCATAGAAACTGTAACGTCTGACATGGCTTTTTTTAATTCACCAATTGTTCGCCCCAAAACTTTTGCAAGTTGTGGCAATTGCTTTGGACCAATGAAAATTAACGCTATGGCCGCCAAGAGCAGCATTTCGCTAAATCCGAGATTAAACATTAAAGAATCTCTCCTATTTAATTTTTTGAATTGCGCTCAGTAGATTGTCCGAAAGGAACAGTCGTGGGGAGTCCCTTTTCTTGCAACTGCTTACGCGCAAGCTCACTCCCCGTTCGAACATAGACTTCATAAAGTCGCAAGAGATTTTGATTGTTTTGAACAAATACCTCTTGGCTTACCTCTGTGAGTACATTTACAAAACCTGAAAATTTATTATGTAGTTCACCGTAGAGCTCTTGAAATGAATCTTCTTTAATTGCCCCCGAGAGACTTCGATAGGCGATTGCTCCCATTTCACGATAATAATCTAAATCAATAACCTTGCGATTAAGTGAATCTGCAAAAAACCCGCTGATATAGAGTGAAGTATCGCCAAGTTTTTTAAGTATTTTTACCTTTGCACTATCATCTAATTCTGAAGATTGCGCTTTCAAAAGTAGAACCGCCAAAGGCTCAGTGTCATTTGTATTTTCGTGAGTTTTATCAAATAGATTTGTAGTGATCATGTATCGAGCAAGCAGGTCTACAATGTAGTATTCTGCCACTTTTGACGCTTCAAAGCCTTGATGTGACATCGCCTCTGTCACACGTTCTTGAAAGTATTCCGAAGGTGCCGTGCACAAGGAAATCTTATTGGTCATGCCTTCCCCTCTACCTCTATTATACCAAGGGTTAAGGAGTAAAGTAAGCACCTTATATAGCTGAAAGCACTAGCCTTTTGTCTAAATTTTAATACTCACCAAGGTTGCTCTGGCCCCACGGCTACAGTGACATAGGGAGCATTAAAGAGGCGCTGGGCAACTCGCTGAACGTCTTGAGCTTTGAGCTCTTTAAGATGCTCTGCAAATCGAAATGTGTCCATGCAGTCAATTCCATAAAGTTCATCAAATAATATGGAAGAAGCCTGTGAACCATTGCGCTGAAGTCCTATGTGATTTTGACCAACAAGATAACGTTTTGCGCGCTCAACCTCATCATCACTGGGTGCTTTTTGCGTAATAAGATCTAATTCTTGATGAATCATCTTAATCGCTGTTTTACCTTTTTCAGGAGAACAACCAATATACACACCAAAATATCCGGTTTCGATTCCGTCCATGTGAACAGGTGAAACGGTGTAGGCAAGTGATGCTTTATCTCGAAGCTCTAAGAATAGACGCCCACCTTGCCCCGCCAAAATGGCTTGCAAGACTTGAAGTGCATAGCGATCGGGATCTTTAAAAGAAATTCCGCGATAACCAACAATAATATGGCTTTGTTCTTTTTCAGATCGTGAATAGGCGTGAATATTTTCTGTGAGTGGTGCGATATCAAAACGAGATTCTTGTTTTTGACCACGACCAATGCCCTTGCACATTTCTTGAAAAAATTTAAGTTGTTTATCTTCGTCAAAATCACCAACTGCTACAAAAACCGCGTTGTCTGAAGAAACTATTTTTTTCCAATGTTCTAAAATAGAATCTGTTCCGAGTTTTGAAATAGATTCGTTTGTGCCCAAGAGATCACGTCCATAGGGATGATCTTTAAATATTTTATCCATGAATATTTGTCCGGCAACACTTGAAGGGTGATCACCGCGCGTACGCAAATGTTCTTTTTGTATCGAAGCTTCTCTTAAAACAGCTTCTTGTGGAAATATTGGATTACTCAACACATCTTCAAAAAGTGTTAAGGCGCGCTCTTCATGAATCTTTAAAGATTCAAGAGTCATTCCAATACTATTACGTCCGCCAAAAGCTGAAATGCTTCCCGCGCAATCTTCTATGATTGAGGCGGTTTCACTTTCTGTGTAGCGGCGAGAACCAGATGTCCAGGTGTTTGAAAGGAGTGTTGTTACTCCCTGATTATGATCTTTCTCAAGTCTTACGCCTCCTAAAAACCCAGCTTTAATATGCACGATTGGAACTTCGGGGTTTCTTTTTAAAACCACAAGTGCGCCATTTGGTAGTCTGTGTTTTACAATTTTACTGTGATGAACAGACATTTTTAAAGGCACTTTAAGTGTTTGGCTTTTTTGTACTTTTTCTTTATCAACAGAAACTTTTTGTTTTTGCGAAGTCTTTAACTGTTTTAATAAGGCCTTTACCTGTTCTTGAAATTTCTTTTTTGGAAGTACCGATGTTTCTTTTTTATGAATCATCAAGGTCACGCTGCTTCTCTCAGGCGAAAGATACTTACGAGCAACGCGCAATATGTCTTTAGGTGTGAGTGCTTGAACTTGCTTAAGATATCGCTGAATATACTCTGGATCATTCAGTAACGTTTGAAACATACCTACTTTTCGAGCAAGGCCGTCTACTGTCTCCAGAGAAAAAATCTCTTCGGCCTCTAAATTAAGTCTGGCGCGACTAAGCTCGCCTTGGGAAATAGTGTGAGATAAAATGTATCCTAATTCTTGGGTAATAATATCCATTGTTTCAGAAATATTTTCGGCTTTTGCATTTACCCCAATAACAAAAAGGCCTTCGTCTAAGGGGTTAAAACTCCCGGCACTTACGCCCATGACCAAAGATCTTTCAAGGCGTAATCTTTTAACAAGACGTGAACTATCGCCTTGACCCAAAATACACCCAAGCACATCAAGTGCTGCAACATCTGCATTTTTAGCAGCAGGTACACGAAAAGCAATATTAAGTGCGGCCTCTTGAAATTCAGTGGTGAGATAATCAACGCGGGGCTGCTTTTGCGGTGATTCTTTTTTACGTGCGATTTTTTTCAGTGAATGAGCTTTAAACGCACCATAGTATTTTTCAATTTGTTTTTTAATTTCAGTCTTATCAAAATCCCCCGTTACAACCAAAGTCATGTTTGTAGGCACGTAACGTGATTGATAATATTTCACAAGCGTCTTAGGTTTTACTTTTTTAATATTTTTTGCGTACCCAATAACAGGAATTCCGTAGGGATGTTTTTTAAACACCGTTGAAAATAATCTTTGCATCGAAATGCTATGTGGATTGTCAAAGGATCGTTTAATTTCTTCTAATACAACTTCTCGCTCTTTATCTATTTCAACTGGATCAAATTTTGGGAAACCCATCATTTCAGCAATACAATCAAGCCCTACATCAAGCTCTTCTTTTGACATAGTAACGTGAAAAACTGTGTGATCAAAAGTAGTGTACGCGTTTAGTTCACCACCTGAGCTTTCAACGGTTTTTGCAACTTCTCCAACTCCAAATTTACTTGTTCCTTTAAAAACCAGATGCTCAATGAAATGACTAATACCTTCTTCGTCTTTTTTTTCATCAGCACTGCCAGTTTTTACCCACATTTGCACAGCGACTACGGGTGCTTTATGAGATTCAACAAGTAAAACTTTCAACCTATTCTTCAATTGAAATCGTGTGAGCATTGCAGTGGATATCCCTTCATGTTGCTAGTATAACAGGCCATGGCTTTTGGTGTTTACGTCCATATACCCTATTGTCTTCAACGTTGCGTCTACTGTGACTTTGCTACTTACGAGTTTTCTCAAATTCTCGAGCCCCAATCTTATGTTGAACTCGTGAAAAAAGAAATCACTTCGCGCGCCTCAGTTATTCATCCACGAAAACTCGATACACTTTATTTTGGTGGAGGAACACCATCACTTCTTGAGCCTTCTCAGCTTATCGAAATAATCAACACATTGAAAGAAAACGGTTTTGAACTCTCAAAATCGTCTGAAGTAACTATTGAGATCAATCCGGCAACTCTGACGCAGAAAAAACTCGAAGCACTGATTAAAGGTGGATTCAATCGCTTTTCAGTTGGAGCGCAATCCTTCAATGATCGGCTTTTAAAGATTGCTCACCGCAAGCATTCTGCACAAGACACGCGTGACACGTTGAGTCTTTTAAATTCTTATAAATTAAATTTTTCAGTGGATGTTCTTTTTGCGCTTCCGACTCAAACCTTAGACGATCTCGCCCATGATTTAGATGAGATCCAGCATTTTAATCCACCGCATGTTAGCCCCTATTGTTTAACAGTTCCTGAATCAAATCCAATGGCAAAAAACCGCCCGCAAGATGAAGTTCAAATCGAAATGTTTTCACTTATTGAAACTAGACTTCTAAAGCATGGTCTTAATCGCTACGAAATAAGTAATTTCGCAAAACCGGGTTTTGAGAGCCGGCATAATCTACTTTATTGGAATGACGACGAGTACTGGGGCATTGGTCTTTCAAGTCATAGTTATCTCCACCGCTTTGAATGGGGCAGTAGATTTTGGAACCCACGCTCAATCAATGACTATGTAAAACAAATTGAACAGCAAGATTCAAAACCGTGGACATTAGACGGTTTACCTAACGAAAGTGGCGAAAGGCTTAAGGAACATCAAGCCTTGACTGATTTTTTTCATATTTCATTACGTCGCGCTGAGGGTTTTAAGCCAGAAAATTTTGAGCGTAAGTTTAGCCGCCCACTTCAGAGCATTGCAGCAAAACCCTTAGAAAAGCTTTTAAACAAGCGACTCCTCATTGAGAATGATAACGGTTATGCACTGAGCCCTGAGGGAATTCTTCTTTCAAATCATGTCTTTGAAGAACTCACCTTTTTACAGCCTTTAATCAGATAATTAAGCCTCGCGGCATTGACAAAATTCCCTCCTGAAATCATATTGATATGAGTTTAAGAAATGAGGTTTTATGAGTGATCCCAAGGATGACGCAAACGATAACGTGACCGCTTTGCCTGTTAAAGACATACCTACTGAAAGCGATCCGGCAAAAAATGAGCTTGAAGAGTTAAAAAAGCAAAACCTCTATTTAAGAGCTGATTTTGATAATTATCGAAAGCAAATGATTAAAGAACGCTCTGATCTTATTAAGTTTGGTTCTGAGCCCGTTATCAGAGAGTTTTTAAACGTATTAGACAATCTTGAACTTGCGGCAAACACAGAACTTACAACTGAGAGTCTTGAAAAATATAAAAGTGGTATTCAAATGATCATTGCTCAATTTAGTAAATCTTTAGAGCGCTTTGGAGTTGAAGCCGTCGATGCAAAAGGACAAATATTTGACCCTACAATGCATGAGGCTCTAACTTCATCAAACAACCCGGATCTCCCGCCCAATGTAGTTACACAAGTCTTTAAAAAAGCTTACAAGCTCAACGGAAAAATTATTCGCCCCGCACAAGTCGTTGTTAACACTCCCCAGAAAGAAGGGTAATTACTTTGGCCAAGCGAGATTATTACGACGTACTTGGAGTCCAACGCACGTCCGGTGCTGACGAACTTAAAAAGGCGTATCGCAAACTTGCACTTCAATTTCATCCTGATAAAAATCCAGACGACAAAGGTGCAGAAGAAAAATTTAAAGAAGTTTCTGAGGCCTATGACGTCTTAAGTGACGCTAAAAAAAGACAGATGTATGATCAGTTTGGCCATGCAGCTAGTGGTGCCGGAGGTTTCGGCGGCGGTGGTGGCTATGAATACAACTCCGGTGGTTTTCAAGACCTCTTTAACGATGTCTTCGGAGATTTTTTTGGCGGCCAAAGAGGCGGACGCTCACGAGATCCTCGCAAACAAAGAGGAGCTGATCTTCGATATACTCTTACTGTAAGTTTTGAAGATGCTGGAGTTGGTTGTGAAAAACAAATCAGCTTTATGAGAAATCGTTCATGCACAACATGTAAAGGTTCGGGAAGTAAATCTGGGGAAACACCTACACCGTGTGTACAATGCGGTGGAGCCGGTGAGGTCAGATTTCAACAAGGTTTTTTTGCTGTGTCACGCCCATGCCCACAATGTCATGGCGAGGGAACGGTAATTAAAAACCCTTGTAATACTTGTCGTGGAGCACGTGTTGTTCAAACTCCAACAAAATTAGCAGTGAGTGTCCCCGCAGGTGTTAACACGGGTCAGCGCTTAAAACTAAAAAGCGAGGGTGATGAAGGCCCACAAGGCGGACCTCCTGGAGATTTATATGTCGTGATTCAATTGGCCCAGCATGTATTGTTTGAAAGACAAGATGATGAAATTATGTGTGAAGTTCCATTAAGTTATTCTGAGGCAGCACTTGGAACCGAAATAAGCGTTCCAACTCTCAATGGTCAAGTTTCACTTAAGATTCCTCACGGCACTCCAAGTGGGAAAACATTCCGCGTTAAAGGAAAAGGGTTTCCTCACCTAGGTGGCTACGGCGCAGGAGATCTTTTTGTTAGAGTTGTAGTAGATGTTCCTGCTAGCCTTAATAGTGAGCAAAAGGATCTCTTGAAAAAACTTGAAACTGCTACTCAAGAAACTCCAATGAAAAAAGAGTATAAAGAAAAAATCAGGAGCTTAAAAAAAACCCCATGAAAACAAAATCAACTTTTATCTTATTGAATTTTTTTGCACTTATATTCATAAGTGGTTGTTCCACCACACCTGAAGTTAAAAAAGTAGCACCCGAGCAAGCCACAGCCCTTCAAGCCAAAGAATTTAATGAAGCTGAGCAACTTTATAAAAAAAAGAAAACACCACTTGCTAGTAAAAAGTTACAAACTTTTATTCAGAATTATCCAAATACCGAATACACAGATGATGCAGCTTACTACTTAGCAATCATTTACTACGACCAAGGTGACTATTTCAAAGCTGCAAGATATTGGCTTTCAATTGTTGATGGTACTCGTGCAAGTCAATATTACGATCAATCAATTGTTGGTGCCGCCAATGCTCAAACTCAGTTGGCTCGCTACGATGAAGCGCTTGAGCTTCTTAAAAAATTTCGCATAAAAGACAACACTGACAACGCCTTAGCCATTCAAGCTCTTGAACTTTCTTCTCGCCTAAAACTTCAAAAAGGAAACAGTCCGGGGGCGGCTCTTGATCTCATGTCTGTGGCTGATTTGAAGGAAAACCAACAAGACAAACAACTTCTTTGGACAAAGGTCGCCGATATTATCAACGGCAATATGTCGCAAAAACAATTAGATGAAATCATTGGAAATGAAAAATTCTCACGCCTCGAGCCACAAGCCCGTTATCGACTAGCAACTTTGCACTTTGATCAAAAAAATTGGTCTACAGCGAGAAAACAATTTGTTGTGGTGGCAGAAAAATTTCCCAACACAGAATTTTCTAAACGCGCTCAGCAATACTTAAGTACGATTGATGCTTTAGAGCGTACTGATGCCACAAGCGTAGGAGTTGTATTGCCATTGAGTGGAAAACATTCACAAATGGGTTACAAGACTCTTCGTGGAATACAAATGGGAATGGGTCTTTTTAATAAATCGAGTGATTCACCAATAAAATTAGCCATAATTGATAGCGAGGGTAACGCTGACGTTGCAAGACGTGGTGTTGAAAAACTAGTGAGCCAAGATCATGTTGTTGCTATCTTGGGTGATATTGTAAGTAAAACAGCTCAAGCTGTGGCGATTAAAGCTCAAGAGTTAGGTGTGCCTTGTATTACTCTCACACAAAAACAAGGCATCACAGAGATTGGTAATTTTATTTTTAGAAGCACCCTCACACCCGACGCACAAATGCAGTCACTTGTTGATGTGGCTATGACTCAACGTGGTTACAAACGTTTTGCGATTATTTTTCCTAACGATTCTTACGGTACAGAATACGCGACCGCTTTTTGGGATCATGTCCTTATTCGAGGCGGACAAGTAATGGCGGCGCAAACCTATCGTCCTGAAGAAAAAGATTTTCGAGACGTCATTCAGCGCCTAGTTGGCACTTACTACGCTGAAGATGATCGCGGAAAAGAACTTTCTCTACGACTTGCGGCTTGGCAAAAAGAACAAACAAGTAAATCAGCGCGAGAAAAACCTCCAAAAGATTTACTACCTCCTGCAATTGATTTCGATGCGATTTTTATTCCTGATAGCCCAAAAACAGTTGGTCAAGTGGCTGCCATGCTTGCCTATAATGATGTAAATAAAATTCCTTTATTGGGTACAAATCTGTGGAATTCACCTCAATTCATCGAGCGCGGTGGTAAATTTATTGAAAATTCTTTATTTATTGATGATTATTTTCAAGCCGATTTAAGTCCGTTTATGAAGCGTTTCACCACTGATTTTAATTCTCAATTTGGATACAAACCTGATGTCTTCGAAGCACAAGGTTATGATGCGGCTTCACTGCTTGATAACGTTCTCAAAGGCATGGGGTACTCAACGACAAGAGTGGCTCTGAGAGATCGTTTGCTGTCAGCAACAGGTGTGAACGGAGCCACGGGTCCTCTCAAAATGTCTTACCTTCGCGAAGTGGAAAAATCTTTGATTCCACTAACCGTCATCAAGGGTCAAATAGTCAAATCAGATAACACGGTAGGGGCGGCGCAATAAACGCACCGCAACAATAAATCCGTTGGAAAATTATATAGTTACGCATTATTTGCGTGACAAAAATACTCCTCGCGACTACAAATCTTACAAAGTCTGTTTTGTATATTTGTAAGCAATACAGTCTTCGGGGGATAAGCAGTACAAGGATGTAGCAGTAGAAGTTTCCATATTTTCGCTTCGGGGAGGGGATACCATGCGTGCGAAAGAGCTGGAACGTTTTAAGAAGTTGCTTCTGACTCAAAAAGCAGAGCTGCTAAATAACAGCAGAAAACTTTTGAAAGAAGAAGCTCAACACAACCAGGATGATCTTGCTGATGAGACGGATCTTGCAGCTAGTGAAGTCCACCAAAATCTGACGCTTCGTCTTCGAGACAGAGAACGTCTTTTAATTCAAAAAATTGAAAGCGCTCTTGGAAAAATCGAAGTCGGATCGTACGGCGTTTGCGAGGAATGTGAAGAGCCAATCGAGCCGAAGCGCTTAGAAGCGCGTCCAGTAGCCACTTTGTGCATTGCCTGTAAAGAGGTTGAAGAACACAAAGAAAGAGTTTTTGCTTATTAATTAATAACTAGGCTTATATCCTAGGCAAATAAAAAAACCAGACTTTCGATATGAAGGTCTGGTTTTTTTATTTTCATCAATGCTTTCATACATGAAATACTCTGACACACTGATCGCGAGTTCAAATACCTCGTTTGTTAAAAATTATTTTCAGCCAAGCCCTTATAATCTGAATTATTTTCTAAAGATTCGAACTTTCATCTCCGATGAGTTTAATGAGACAACTTTACTCTCCTCGGAGGCTAGACAATGACGTTCGACGATAAAGCGCTTGAGATTCCAGAAACAATGCCAATGCTTCCTGTTAGGGATATTGTAGTTTTCCCTTACATGATCTTGCCACTATTTGTGGGTCGTGAACCTTCTATCAAAGCGGTCGAAGATGCATTAGCAAAAAACAGGCTAATCTTTCTGGCTTCACAAAAAGAGCTCACTGAAGAAAATCCTTCACCTGAGTCAATTTATGAAGTCGGAACAATCGCAATGATCATGAGAATGCGAAAGCTCGCAGACGGGCGCGTAAAAATTCTCATTCAAGGTGTTGCAAAAGGTAGAGTTGAAAAATTCACTCAGACCGCACCAAGTTTTATAGTAAAAGTTAAAAAAATCGATGAAAACGCACTCTCTGCTCCTTCAATCGAAATTGAAGCGATGATCAGAAATGTAAAAGAGCATCTTGAAAAAATCATCTCCCTTGGAAAAATGCTTTCACCTGACATCCTCATGGTACTTGATGATGTAGGTGATCCCGGAAGACTTGCTGACCTTGTCGCAAGTAATCTAGGTCTTAAAGTTCAAGAAGCTCAAGCGATCCTTGAAACACTTGATCACAAAGAGCGTCTCCGTCGTGTGAATGATCTCTTAGTAAAAGAACTTGAATTATTGGCAATGCAAGCGCGCATCCGCTCACAAGCAAAAGATGAAATGACTCGCTCGCAAAAAGAATACTTCTTACGCGAGCAAATCAGAGCCATCAAATCTGAACTTGGTGAACAAGATACAAAGTCTGAAGAAATCGATGAATTACGTGAAAAAGTTGAAGCTTGTCACATGCCTGAGCACGCCGAAAAGGAAGCTCTTAAGCAATTGTCACGTTTAGAGAGAATGCACCCTGATGCTTCTGAAGCAACAATGGTACGTACTTACATAGACTGGCTCGTGGATCTTCCTTGGTCAAAAAACACTGCAGATAATTTTGATCTCCAACGTGCCAAAGAAATTCTAGACGAAGATCATTTTGATCTAAGAAAGATTAAAGATCGCATCTTGGAATTTATGGCTGTTAGAAAATTAAAATCCCGCATGAAGGGTCCGATTCTTTGTTTCGTAGGCCCCCCAGGTGTAGGTAAAACTTCTCTTGGCAAAAGTATTGCTCGCTCCATGGGTCGTGAATTCGTTCGCATCTCCCTTGGCGGAGTAAAAGATGAAGCTGAGATTCGCGGTCACAGACGTACATACGTAGGTGCCATGCCCGGTCGGATTGTTCAGGGTTTAAAGCAAGCTCAAACAAACAATCCTATTTTCATACTCGATGAAATTGACAAACTCGGAAGTGATTTTAGAGGCGACCCCTCATCAGCAATGCTTGAGGTTTTAGACCCCGAACAAAATCATTCATTTCGCGATCATTATATAAATATTGATTTTGATCTTAGCAACGTAATGTTTCTCGCAACTGCTAACGTTTTAGAAACCATTCCTCAAGCTTTACGCGATAGAATGGAAATCATCCAACTATCTGGTTACAGCGAAGAAGAAAAATTGATCATCGCACGCAAGTACTTGATCAAGAAACAGATGGAAGAAAACGGCGTTACAGATAAAAACATTGAATTCAAAGATGAAGGCACAAAACGCATCATCGGCGGATACACACGAGAAGCTGGTTTGAGAAATCTCGAACGCGAAATTGGAAGCGTTTGCAGAAAGATCGCCCGCGGAGTTGCCGAAGGCAGCACCGAGAAAACCATCATCAACCAAAAATCTGTTGAGAAACTCTTGGGTCCTCCAAAATACATCCGCGAAGATGAATTGGAGAGAAACGAGATTGGCGTTACAACGGGTCTTGCCTGGACTCAATTTGGCGGAGAAATCCTCTACATTGAAGCTTCAAAAATGAAGGGCAAAGGCGGACTTACATTAACAGGTCAGCTTGGCGATGTAATGAAAGAATCAGCAACAGCCGCAATGAGTTTTGCACGAGCTCACGCTAAAGATCTTGGCATCTCAGAAGATTATTTTGCAGAGCATGATATCCACGTACATATTCCCGCAGGTGCTATTCCCAAAGATGGTCCTTCGGCTGGTATCACACTTGCCACTTCGATCATTAGTTTACTTACAGATAATCCTGTAAGAAAAGATGTTGCAATGACAGGTGAACTTACACTTTTAGGAAAAGTACTTCCTATCGGTGGGTTAAAAGAAAAATCTCTCGCGGCAATGCGACAAGGCGTAAAAGACGTAATTATTCCTTTTCGCAATGTGAAGGACTTGGAAGAAATTCCCGAGGAATTCAGAAAGAAACTGAATTTTATTCCGGTGAAAAATCTTTCTGAGGTTTTGGCAGTAGCTCTTGAAAAGAAGATCACTTCATTAAAGACTGCTGGTCAAGATCCTGGTTCAACAATTGGCTCACGCGGTGCTAAGCAACGCAAAGGTCGATTAGTTGCGGGTGCGGCTTAACCGCCGAAAAAAATATCATCCGGTGAGGGTAACTGTGTACGTGGTGCTTCGGCGCCACGTGTTCTATTTACTTGGTCTTCTAAAATTCGAACAAGCATGCGTAAATCAACGACTTCTTCTTTGAGAAGAGAAATTTGCTCTTCTTTTTCTTGCAAAATTTTTGCGTAAGCTGCTTTGAGTTCTTCAACGAGTCGGTTTGCAGAAGTTAAGACTGACGCTTCAACGAACGTAGATGTTTGCAAAGAGGCAGATTGTGTTTCTTGGTGAAAATTTTGTGTAGATTGAGACGTGGGTTTAGATTGTTGTTGAGGTTGAGTCACACGCACATCGTCAATTTCATCAGCTATTAAATATTTACCATTTTCTTGCTTAAAATTAATGGTACTAGACTTGATGCGCCGCCTTAAAGTCGACAAACTTATGCCATACTTTGCTGAGTAACTGAGTAACGGTAACCATTGAGTAGATGCCATAACACCCTCCGACTACTCAAGCTTAACATGTGAAAAACCTTTGTAAACTCAAAATTGAGTATTCACTAGACCAGACCATGGTGGGTACTCAATAAATATGGATTATGGTGGTACTTTAGAAAAATACACGGATAAAATATATAACTGCGGTGTGATTTACTCTAACTTGAGGCCTTATGCTGAAGCTTAAGAATAAAAAGAAAATTGCTCTAGTCTTAAGCGGTGGTGGCGTGAAAGCCGCGGCATTTCATATTGGGGTTTGTTTAGCACTTCAAGAAAAAGGATTTAAATTTATTGGTGGCACCCACGAACGCGTGGAAGAAAGCCCTCACCTCCATGATCCCCTAGCCATTAAAACTTATGTTGGTTCAAGTGCAGGGGCTTTTATATCTTCTATTTTAGCATCTGGTCATTCAATTGAAAATATTATTGAAAGTTTTCAAATGGGTGCTGGGCTCATAAAAAAACCTGTGCGTAAAACAAAATTTAAAGCCATGTCTTATTTCGACATGTTTTCACTAAACGCCCCTTCATTTGGCGGAATGTATAACTACCTCTTTAAAAATAAATCTCTAATCACCGGTGGCATTGAAACGATTTTAAAAAACAAACTAAAACTTGATGGTATTTTTACTGCACGAGGCATTGAAAAATACATGCGTAAATATGTACTCCCCACAAATTCATTTAGTGAATTGGGTGTTGAGTTTTTTGCCATTGCCACACATTTAAATCATTCACGAAAAGCTGTGTTTGGGCCTCTACCAACACAGACAAAAGATCCCGAAGTTAGTTATATCAACTATGCTCCCATTAGTGATGCGGTAGCCGCATCGATTAGCTTACCTCCCGTATTTACTCCGTATCCCATTAAAGATCTGACGGGTGACCCGATTTATTATTTTGACGGAGAAATTAGAGACACTCTTTCAACACATGTTGCAAGTGATGTGGGTGCTGATCTTGTTATTTCAAGTTATTCTATTCAACCTTATCACTACACACCTGAAGTCGGCTCACTGAGTAATTTTGGTCTTCCGATTATTATCAACCAAGCATTGTATCAAGTCGTAGAGCAAAAAATAATTAAGAGCATCCAGGCTCGTGAAAATGTGCGCAGCATGATTAATACTGTTGCAGGGTATTTTAAAGAAAATGGGTTGCCGCCAGAACATGCTGAGCGTTTAGTTGAAATACTTGCTAAAAAAGCCAACTTTCGTAGAGAGGTGGATTATATTTATATTCATCCTCAATCACAAAACTACGAAATGTTTTTTGTAGATCATTTCTCACTTAACCCAGAGATATTAAGTCGTATCGTAAAAATTGGCTTTAAAAGCGCTATAAACGCCCTTCGCAAATACGATGTATAAACCCCTATATTTGAATTAGCCCCTAAATCCACCTCAATTGACCGACCAGAAAGTTCCGTACAAGCGTCTATTTCTTAGACGGTTTTAATACCGTTCAAACTAATTAAGTATTTGTAATTGCTGTGTATTTTATTATAACCAATGGCACTGCCCTTGCTCTAATAGGGGGTAACAATGGGGAGTGATTTAATGAGAATTATAAGAGAGTTATTAACAGGTATAATCCTCTACATAGCGATTCCAGCAACCATTCTTTATGGCGCTTTTGTTGTTAGCGATAAAGAGGGTGATCGTATTGCAAATGCATTCACTTTTTTGCAGAGTGATCTCGTTAAGCCCGCACTAGAAAGCGCTCCTATTGCTGAAGCACAAATTGACGCTCGTGAAGTTAAAATTGTTGAGACTGTAAATAAAATTGATATTCAAAAGAAGCTTGATCTTGAAGATGACATTAATAAAATTCCTCTTGAATTTGTTGATCACGCTTTAAATACTGATGACGTTTTAAGTGATAGACTTAATCGCTTATCCCCAGAATTTAAAGTGCCCGCTGTATTACGCGATCGCGTTAAATTCTGGTTTGATATTTACACAAAATATTCTTCAAGATTTTCAGTAATCCATCATCAACAATATCCATGGATCATCTTCGCCGTTGTTGATGCGCGCAATATCTACGCACAACCCACAAGCAGATTCACCAAAGACGCAAACGAAAGAAATTCAATAGCAAACGCAAAAAATAATATTAGAAATCTTTTAACAAACTTAGCGAGCAAAAAGAAATACACAAAACTCTCAGCAGAAGAATTTCGACTTTATAAACTCTTAGAAAGTGTTCCTGGAAAAAGACAACAAGTGTTTAAAACCGCAGCTTATAATGTGCGTGATCAACGTGGTCAGAAAAATTATTACAGAAGTGGCATTGTCCACAGCTCTAAATATATAAATGAAATGGAAGAAATATTTGCCCGCTACGATCTTCCCGTTGAACTCGTTAGATTACCACTTGTTGAGTCAAGCTTTAATGAAGCAGCACAAAGCAAAGTTGGAGCAAGTGGAATTTGGCAATTTATGGTGGGCACTGGCACTTATTACTTAAAAGTTGGCGATCAAATTGATGAAAGAAACTCACCCATTAAAGCAACCGAAGCTGCCGCAAAATTAATGCTCAGTAACTTTAAAATTCTTCGATCCTGGCCGCTCGCCGTTACAGCTTATAACCATGGCCCCGGTGGACTCTTTCGCGCTAAGAAACAACTTCGCACCACAGCGCTCTCTGAGATCATTAAAAAATATAAATCTCCTTCATTTGGCTTTGCATCAATGAATTTTTATTGCGAATTTTTAGCAGCACTTCATGGCGAAAAGTATCAAGATGAAATTTTTGGAACAATGGATAAACATCTCCCCTTAGAGGCAGATACAATTGATCTTAAATACAGCATGCGTGCGCGCACTTTGACAGACATCGTAGGCATCACAATGGAAGAGCTTAAGCTTTATAATCCTGATCTTAAGAACAAAACAATAGCCGCCAATACTTATTTGCCAGTGGGTTACCATATTCGATTACCTGTTGGCCGAAAAGCGCGAATGGAATTGTTTCATCAACAAGCTGAAGACGCACACAGTATTGTTAATGATTTGGATCGCAAGAACCGAAGCTAAGATCTATTTGAATCGCAAAACAGCAATTAAGGTCTAAGCGGCATAGATAGTACGTTTAAAACTCCAGCCTCAGATACAAATATACGTGAAGCGACTATTTCACCTTCAGCTGACGTGATCACCAAGGTGTGAACTCCAGGCTTTAGATTCGTGATGATGAATCCACCACCGCCAGCAACACCCTCAATACTATCAGGTTGAATTTTACCTGTATTATCAAAGTAGAGCGTATTTTCATTTACAGAGTCACTGCTCTTGCTATCTAAGGCGACATGAAATGCCGGGCCATTTACATAGCCAAGGATTATACCTTTTTGTTCATCATATTTTAAACCCATATTTCTAAACTGATCTGAGAGCCAAGATTTTTTAAACATGTACATATCGATTTTTTTACTTTGGGTGCGCGCCACGGCTTCTCGTGAAATAAAATATTCAGGTCCCGCATTAGCATCTACAAATAAAACCGGATCTGTACTTGGAATCTTTAAATTAAATCCATTTTGACCTGAAACCGCTGTCTTTGAAGTACCAACGACACTTACCTGGGCTTGAACTGTTTGTTGTTTTACGGGGTCATAAACACGTCCCTGAATTTGCATTACCTTCATATTTATTTCAGCATACGAAACCATCGTTGGCGCAACACTCACCACTGTTGATGGTAACTCTTGATTTTGAATTTGTGACATCACAACGTGAAGACCAGGTTTTACCTTTATGAATGCATAAAGTCCGTTATCGGATGTTGCTCTCATGTTTTTATCAGGAATGTGTAATGCATTAAAATATATTGGACCAATGGCATCAGGCGATGACAATCCCACTGAAACACCGGCGATTGGTTTGCCCTTACGCTTAACCTTGCCCCAGATTACACCAAGCTCTGTGTTATTTGCTGAATGGCCGGTAATATCAAAAAAGCTTTGAAGCATTTTTTCTGAAAATACAGGAACTCGTGGTTTTTGGTTTCCTTCAACCATGACTCTTGTTCCCCAATGGTCTGGCGCATATCCATCAAGAAAGAATGTCGAATCAGAGCTGAGTCCACCGAGCCTGAAGTTTCCTTTAGCGTCTGCAACTTCTCTTACAGCCGCTGGGGCAAAAAGTTCTGCCTCTTTTACCGGAATGAAATTCTCATCAACACTATACGCGCTAAAGATTTGGCCCTTAATGAGTGAGTTTTGCGGTTCAATGATAATTTTTACGCCCTCAAGCATTCTCTGCCCAGGCTGACCAACATCTGTTAAATCAAAATCACCCCGACCCAAAACTCGCGTTGTATCATCTATTAATGTGGCAATAATTTTACCGGCCTGAAGAGTGGGGGTTTCAATAACGAACTCGCCCGTTGAATAGTCAACCAATGCAGGTCTGGTATGATTACCAGTTTTCCATTGAATATCCAGTTTTGTGCTATTACCAGTTGCCGCTAATCCACCCATAAGTTCTACGCGTCCAACAATTTTATGACTAATCTCTTGAGTAGTCTCTACAGCGGGGGTTGGGGCCTCATCTACTTTTTTTGCGAAGAGTTGGTCATTAACCTTTTCATCGGTTAAAAAACTTGTGTCAGATTTTTTTCCACCATCATTTGATGACGCATCATTTGTTTTATGAATTTCAGGGGCTTTGGGCTGGTTTAACGCTGCAATCCTCCAAACATCTTTTTTGCTAGGCCCATCTATAATGATTTGATCGCTAGAACTTTCAGGTTCTGAAACTTTTGATTTTTTAGTATCAGCGATCTTCTCTGATGTTGTATTTGGAATAATTACTTTAAGTTGTGGATCCACAATCTTCGGTGGCGCCTCTTCACCTGTGGGCAGTGAACGCATCACTGCTGGTGCTTTAAGAGGTTCTTCAACTTCATCGCGAATGGTACGCACTGAGTTTTGTGCATCATTCACAATAGTGGGATTTGCTTGCGCCAATTGAATCTTCTTAATGTCAGCTTTTGGCTCAGACATAATTTCTGTTAAGGCTCTTACTTGCAATAATCTCATTGGCCCCTTAGGCCTAACAACCAATTCTTTTTGTGCAGGTACTGCAACAACCAGTTTGGTGAGATCATTGATGCTTGTGATATTTGTGTCATTAGCGTTTGCTGAATAAGATTTATGGGAAATAGATTTTTGAGAGATGTGCGCAAAAAATCTCGCATAGCGCTTAAGCTTCGGCCAAGCAGCATTTACTCCGGCTATGAGCGCAATGGATCCTTTTTCTACAATAAACTCTTGTGTTGGTTCTGTTTGTACAACGGGGAGTCTTTCATCTTCAAGTGCAGCTAGTGGAGGTGCACTCTTTGAAAATGAAATAGTGAGGCCTTCATCAACATTGAAATGTCTAAAATCATAATTTGCAGTTTTAACAGGAATAGAAAGAAGAACAGAAATGCTCAAGCCAAGCAAAACCGCTGAGCTGTTAAAAGATTTACTTCTTTGATGTACGAGCACTGTTTGCAATCTCTTAACCTTCCATAGTCAGAGAGAAGCTTTGAATATCTATCTATTAATCTTGCTAGAAAGGACGGAAATCGTCAATGAAGTTTTTGTATTGTCCGCGACGTTCAAGAGTAGCCGAGATATTACTTAATAGCTTTTTGGCTAGTCCATTGTCAGAACGAATTCTTGAATAGTCACTATCACTAGGTTGTTCTTTTCCAACTACCTGAGCGCCCTCAATGTCCACAGACACATCTATAGTATAAGGCCTACGATCACCGGAAACCTCGACTTTAGCGCGACCACGCTGACGCACAATATTCCCATCAGATTCATTTTCTTGCTTAACCACAAATGGTCGAGAAAAAAATGTTCGTCCATTTTCACTTTTACGCTGAATACCCATAGTTAATTGCGACTCAACAGCACTATTTATAGCCGCCAAAGAATAGTCTAGTTCTGCTTTTTGTGAAGAGCTACAGGCACATAAGACCAGCATGAACACTGGAGCGAAAAACCTTAAGGTTTTTAACATTTTACTTAGGAACCTTTTCCCAATCTTTTAAGAATAATTGAATGCCTTTGTCAGTTAATGGATGACTTGAAAGTGATTTAATTACAGAGAGAGGCATGGTGGCAATATCTGCTCCTGTGAGAGCTGCATCAAGCACATGAATAGGGCCGCGAACACTGGCAACGAGGATCTCTGTTGAATAGTCATAATTATCAAAAATCTTTCTAATTTGACTAATCAACTGCATACCCACAGCGCCAACATCATCTAATCTGCCAACGAATGGACTTACATAGCTTGCACCCGCTTTTGCACAAAGAAGCGCTTGAAGTGGGCTAAATATCAAGGTGACGTTAGTCTTTATACGATCAGCCGCAAATTGCTTTACCGCTTTTACGCCCTCAATACCCATGGGAATTTTAACTACAATATTGTCATGAATTTTTGCGAGCTCACGGCCTTCGGCTATAATTTTATCTGCTTCAAGACTAATTACTTCCGCAGAAATGGGGCCATTTACCGCATTGCAAATATCTTTAAGCACTTCACGAAAGTCGCGTCCTGTTTTTGCTACAAGTGTAGGATTTGTTGTAACCCCATCACATAGCCCCATGGATAGAGCTTCTTTAATGTCTTTAATGTCTGCACTGTCTATATAGATTTTCATGGCGCCTCCGGCTCAAGCTTTTCGAAGACTTAGATGTAGATTGGCTGGGCTTAAAAATCAAGTAGGGTCTTGCCGTGAGCAAAGAAAGTTCCCCATCCTGGCCAATAAACATCATGAGCTAGGTCTTTGGCATTTTTATTCAAAATCGGGTGATTCCAATCGGGTTTAATTTCAGACAGTGGAATCATAACAAAAGCCCGACTATAAGCGTCGGGGTGGGGGAGAGTTAGTTGGGGCGTCATGATGACCTCTAATTCAAAAGCAATAAGGTCACAATCAATGGAGCTATAGTTAAACCGTTCATTATCTTGGGTATCGGTAAGTTGTCTTTCCGTCTCTTTTAAAAACTGCATAAGCTGAAAGCTATTCATGTCGGTTTCAAGTTCGATGCAACAATTAAGATACGGGTCTCGGCCATCGCCGGCACGTGGATAAGTCTCATAGATTTCACTGATTGATAAAATTTTATTAGAAAAAGAAATGCGCTCTAAAGCTTGCTTAAGCATGTCTTTTCGATCGCCTAAATTTGAACCTAGACTGACGATTGCCCTACCCATTAAAAAGCATATCTTTCATTGAGTACATTCCTGGTTTTTTACCCTTAATCCATTGAGCAGCTTTAAGTGCACCTCGAGCAAAAATCGATCTATCAGTGGCAGTATGTTCAAAACTGAGCCATTCGCCGTCTGCATAAAAATTAACTTTATGAACACCAAAAATTTCACCACCACGCAGACTTACGGGCTCACCAATTTTAATTTTGCGGCCCTTAGGAATACTGGCTTTGACTTCATTTAATAAAAATTTTGCCGTACCACTGGGCCGGTCTTTTTTATGACGATGATGGGTCTCTTCAATTTCTATTTCTGTAGCTGAGAATGTTTTTAAAAATTCTTTAAATACTCCCGCTAGTGCATTGATACCCAAACCCATATTTGCACTTTTAAAAATCGCTGTTTTTTTAGATGCCTTTTGAATTGATTTTTCTTGAGACTCTTTTAGGCCCGTGGTGCCAGTAATAAGGGCTACTTTGTTTTGCGCGCACCATTTGGCGATTTGAACGGTTCCCTCGGGGCTTGAAAAATCGATAACGACATCGGGAAAATATTTTTTAAGATTCCCAAGTGTGACAGCGGATTTTGCATCTATACTGGCGCATAAATTTAATTTTGTTTCTTTACAGATTAGGTTTACGAGTTCTTTACCCATGCGACCTGATCCGCCAAAAACAGCCACCTGTATTTGGGCACTTGTTTTCACAATGACCCCATTTTTCTTAATACATCTAGCATTGGCTTATGAAACTTTTTATCAAGCTCCACTAACGGCAACCGCAGTTCACCTGATTCAATAATTCCCATTTCTTTCATAGCCCATTTCACAGGAATTGGATTTGCCTCACAAAAAAGAAGATCACACACTTCTTTTATCTCACTGGTTAGTTTATCAACCACTTCACTTTTTTTACCCAACTTAAAACTCTCACGCCCAGCTTCTGCAGCCTTCACACACCAGCTGGGTACAACATGCGAAAGAACACTAATTACACCTTGAGCACCGTAAGCCATCGCTTCAGTGAAGGTTCCATCATCGCCAGATAAAATCATAAAATCTTTTGGGCATATTTTTTTCAATTTTTTAATCACCTCTATATCCCCAGCAGCCTCTTTAACACCCACGACATTCTCATTGGCCATTGCAATTTCTAAAACCGTTTCGGGTTCCATCTTAAGCGATGTGCGAGAGGGTACGTTGTATAAAATGATCGGAAGTTTTGTGGATTGAGCAATTGCCGCATAATGTTTCACAAGCCCACGTTGTGGAGGCTTATTGTAATAGGGTGTCACGGTCAGTAGACCACCGGGTTTTATTTTTTCAAATACACTGGCAAGATAAATGCTCTCTTGTGTGCTAAATGTGCCGTTTCCTACAATGACCGGAACTTGGCCTGAAATTTCAGTAATAACAAAATTTAAAAGTTTTGTTTTTTCTTCTAAACTCAAGGTTGTTGATTCGCCGGTGGTTCCGCAAACAACAAAACCTTCAATGCCATTATCAATTTGAAAACGTAAAAGTGTTTTTAGTGAATTAAAATCTATTTCCCCATTCTTAAAGGGTGTAATAAGTGCCGTTGTAACACCTTCAAAAAAATGACTTAAAACACCGCTCACAAAAGTGCCTCCGGCTTAATTTCACCTTCACAAATAAAACGCGCCTCACCGGCTAGTGTGGCAAAACTTAAATCTGAATCTGTATCAACGTGAAGCATGCCACCAGGCACTTTCACTTCTACCGAGCCCTTCATTCCGCCAAGCACGGCCGCAGCAACTGCCGCAACGGCACCGGTGCCACAAGCTAGCGTTATACCCTCTACACCGCGTTCATAAGTTGCAGATTGAATTGTTTTTTCACCGATGACTTCGTAAAAGGTAACGTTGGCTCCATTTGTTTTTTCAAAGAGCTCATGATTACGCAGATAACTACCCATTTCTTTTAGATAGTCTCCCTCCCAATCATCTGTTTGCTTAACGACATGTGGTACACCTGTGTTTACATAAAAAATATCAAGGGAAGCACTTCCTACCGGTACTTGCAAAAATTTTTCTAATATCGCAGGCTTTGGCATTTCAACCTCTACCATTCCGTTGGGCTTCACACGTGCGTTTACTACCCCAGCTACTGTCTCAAAACTTGTTGTACGATCGCTGATGTTTTTTTCAAGTGCGTAGCGAGCAACACATCGAGCGGCGTTGCCACACATGTCAGCCGGGCTTCCATCTGCATTGTAAAAATCCCATTTAAATGCGACGTGCGCTTTTTTAGATTTTTCAATAAATATAATTCCGTCTGCACCAACGCTAAAATGTCTTCGACATAAAGATTGCGCCAGTAATTTACGATCAAATTTGGGGAATGTTTTTTCGCGAGCATCGAAAATAATAAAATCATTTCCCGTACCCGTCATTTTAGTAAAATGAAGTCCGGGGCTAGATTCAGTTTTAGTTTTACTCGTTGTCGTTTTCTTGTTCATCTTTTTGCTCAATTGCTGGCGCTTTGCGCTTTGGAACAATAGACGAATCAACCTCTTCGCCCTTAAACAATGGTTTACCACGCCCAATTTCCGCTGGTGTTGCGGGAGGGACTGGATCACCCTTAACGCCGCATCCGACCAGTGCCGCAACGCAAACACAGATCAAAAATAATTTTTGAATTAACTTCATGGAGCTAACCTCTTCTCAGCCTCTAGCTGCTTCGAACAAAGATTGAGTTCTCGCTCGTACTTCATTGAGCTTTTATCTTTGCAGAGATTCACATATTTCGTCAAAAGTTTCTGCGCCTCGATTTTCTCTTTAATCAGAGATAGATAGTAATACGGCTCAGGAAAGCGTGGATCTTTATGAACGGCCCCTTCAAATGCTTTTTTGGCATCATGTTTAAGCGTTAGCTCGTAAAGTGCATGGCCACGATCTTTTTGAGTCTGGGTTGATGTGTCATTATATTCCTTAGCTAACAAGTCAGCTTGCTCTATGGCTTCTTTCCACTTTTCTTGCGCCACAAGAATCATCAAATAATCTTTTTGTAATTCAATATCAATGGGACACATTTGAATTGCGCGCTTATGTTCAACTAATGCAAGAGCTGTTTTTTTTAATTGTACCTGCGATATTATTAACATGTGCAAAACATCGGTATTTCCTTTTTCAAGTTCATCGGCTTCTTGAAATTTTTCAAGTGCGTCTGCGTATTTTTGTTGAGCGAATAACTCCTTGCCCGATAAATGAGCTCGAAACCCTTCGTCTGTATAAAAGAGTTTTGATAGCTGAAGAAGTTTTTCGCGTAAAACGGGGGTATCTGCTGTTGACGCTTTTTTCAAATTTCTTTGAAGTACGTTACTGGCCAATATTCGATCATGATTAAGCGAAAGATTTTCAGCCTCTCGCAAAATCCGCTGAAGTGGCATTGCCGAATTAGCGCTTGATGACAGAGCCAACACAAGTGCGAAATTAAAAATAAGCATGGCGATTATTTTTTTCATATGACTTATTGTCTTATCACAGTGTGAGAAAAAGATTAGCTAATTTTATTTGCAAGTACTGAGCGTGGCTTACTGCCATTTGAAGGTCCAACAACACCTTCATTTTCAAGAATTTCAATAAGTCTTGCAGCCTTAGGATAACCAAATCTAAATCGCCGCTGGATAAGACTTGCACTGACTTCTCTTTGACTCGTCACAAAAGCTACAACTTCATCATAACCCTCTTCACGATCAGGGTTCATATATTCGTCATCGCTGCCAGCGTTCTCAGCCTCTTCCATTGATAATACCGCCGTAGAATTAAACTGCGGTGTACCCTGTTTCATCCAAAATTCACTAACAGCCGTCATCTCTTCATCACGCAAAAATGCACCGTGATAACGCTGTGGCTGAGATAAACCAGGCGCTAAGTAAAGCATATCTCCAACAGATAAGAGTCTTTCAGCGCCACGTTGATCAAGAACAATGCTTGAATCTACTTTGCTCGCCACTTTAAAACTAATGCGTCCGGGGAAGTTTGTTTTAATCAAACCCGTTAGAACTTCACGTCTCGGACTCTGCATAGCAATTACTAAATGAATACCCGAAGCTCGAGCCATTTGCGCCAAGCGAACAACTGCGGGCTCAACACCACTTCTATCTACCGACATAAGATCTGCAAACTCTTCAATAACAGCAACTATGTAAGGTTGTTGCTCACAATAATATGACTGCATAGCGGTTTGTGGATTATCTTCAAAAGCTTTAATTCTTTCGCGATGTGTTTCAAGCTCATCAGATTTTATTGCGGTGACGGCATCATTGTAAGCTTCAATACTTTTACTGTTAAACCTGCTCATTGATCTGTAACGCTTTTCCATTTCACGAATGAGCCATTTTAATGTGTTCACTGCGGGCTTTGCATCTTTTACCGGTGGCATAAGTAAATGTGGAATTTGATGAAATACAGCCAAATCAACTTGCTTTGGGTCAACAATTATAAGTCTTAGGGTTTTTGGTGAATGGCGCATGATGAGACTTGTAACAAGCGACATTATAAAAACGCTTTTTCCTGAGCCCGTTGTTCCTGCGACCAAGAGATGTGGAATTTTTCTTAGATCAATAATTTTTGGTTCACCACTGACATTTTTACCAAGCGCTACAGGGAGCTTTATATCTTCAGACCAAAAATCTCGCGACTCAAGAAGCTCTTTCATGTAAATCGTATCGCGCTTACTATTTGATGTTTCAATTCCCACCACATCACGCCCGGGTATGGGGGCAATGATTCTGAGTGATTCAGCAGAAAGCGCCAAAGACAGATCATCTGTTAATTTTGTAATGTCATTAATCTTAATACTCGCTGCCGGTCTAAACTCATACATGGTGACTGCGGGCCCGGGTTTTACCTCTACAACTTGCCCGAGCACATCAAACTCTGCGAGCTTTTGCTCAACTAAACGAGCGTTGCGAGAAATTTCTCTTTCATCAATTTTCTTTTGGCCACCGGGAGGGTCGTTTAAAAGATTAAGGTTTGGAAGTTCCCAATTTTCTACGAGCCTTGGCGCTTGGTTAAAAACAGCTTTTAGCTTGTTAGCAATTTTTTCTTTTTTAGCAGCCATGGGATTTCTAATGACTGAGGCAAATGAGCCCGTTTCTTCAGAGTCATCAGCACCACTTGCTTGTGAGTCTAATGAAAATTTCACTGGATTATTATGTATGAGGCCATCTCGCATACCACTTTGCGTAATGACAAGTGCGGGCTTTTCTTTTCGTTTAAATAATTTCAGGGCGGAAATTTTAAATTTTGCTTTCCATGCTACTAAAATAGAAAACGGATTAAACATATTGCGCGGCAATATCTCAGTAAGTCGTTTTTCAGTGTAAAAAATCACAAGCACAACAGCTGACGTCCATAAAATGATGCCAACACCGGCTCGATTAAAAATATTCACAAGGCCCTGACTAACAATAACTCCTACAGCACCGCCCAAAGAAACATGGTTTTGAAATATTCTTGTTTCAGGTAAATAGAGTCCAAAGAGACTTGCAAATACCAAGAGAAGTAACACGCCCCAAAGCATGCGCAGTTTTCCCGCGGGCATGGGCTTACCTTGAAATGCGTGAGCTGATCTTCGAAGTGTGCCGACAATGATTAGCCAAGAAGAAATTCCTAATACTTGATAAAAAATATCACTTAAAAAACTTCCGAAGTATCCGCACAAATTATGAACGGCGAGACCCGCTTTATAATTTTGAGAAACTTTTAAAGCCGAATTAAATGAAGGATCCGCGGGGTTAAAACTTAGGAGTGCTAGAGCTAAAAAAAGCCCAAGTGCGGCCCAAAGAGTGCCCACAATATCACGACGAAACTTTTCAAGTAGAGGAGCCATGATTTAATTGTATATGAAGCCAGCTTTTGGAACCACTCTAACCCTACCTCTAAGTATTTAAAAATATTAGGCTAAAGTCATATATGCTGCGAATTTATCTCGACAAAAGGCCCTGTCGCAGTGCATAAATGGTGCTTTTGATGTATGAAGGGCTCCATGCTTGAAACGAATCACACAGAAAAACAGAATCAAGATCTCTCGTTAAAAATTAATGAGATTTTTTATAGCATTCAAGGGGAGTCAACACTTGCTGGATGGCCCACTGTTTTTGTGCGCACAACGGGCTGTAATATTCGCTGTAATTATTGTGATACAAAATATAGTTATTATGAAGGCACTGAGTTTTTACTTTCACAATTAGAAACAAAAATAAAATCATACAAAGCTCAACACGTTTGCATCACTGGTGGTGAACCTATGGCGCAGAAAAACATTTTACCTTTAATGAAAAATCTTTGTGATCAAGGTTATACCGTTTCTTTAGAAACAAATGGTTATTATGACACAACTCAAGTTGATTCACGCGTTATAAAGGTTATCGATATTAAGACCCCCGATAGTGACGCAGGGAATAGTTTTAATTTCAAAAATCTTGAAGCACTGAATCCACAAGATCAAATTAAGTTTGTTCTGTGCAGCGAAAATGATTATGAATGGGCAAAGCAAC
Organism: Oligoflexia bacterium; assembly: GCA_034439615.1. Classification (NCBI taxonomy): domain Bacteria; kingdom Pseudomonadati; phylum Bdellovibrionota; class Oligoflexia; species Oligoflexia bacterium. Next base: position 70,617 of record JAWXAT010000031.1, read on the forward strand.
TAATATCTGAAAAATCGTTAGAAAAAAAATGCACCGTGTTTATGAGTCCCGCATTTGAAACCATGTCTAATAAAAGCTTAGCTGAAAAAATATTAAGTGATTCTTTACATGTCCGCTTGCAACTTCAACTGCATAAATATATATGGAACCCCAACACTCGAGGAGTTTAGGGGGAATAACACGTGACGCCATCACACGGACAATCAAACAATTTATTTGTTGCTAATTTAAATAAGGTCAGTCTAGAAAAACTTGTTCGCAGCAAACTCGAAGTTATTTTAAAACAAATCGAAGAAGGTGGCCGCGTAAAAAATCTCTATAGCCAAGTTATGGAGCAAGTTGAACGGCCCATGATCGAATTGGCCCTACGCTTACAAGGTGGCAACCAAATTAAAACCGCAGAACTTCTTGGAATCAACAGAAACACTCTCAGAAAAAAAATCACTACCTATAAAATCAAAGTACCAACAGCTTCCAGCAAACAATAGTATTGGGTATGGCACTCAAACCAACAACCTGGATCGCAACATTTATCGCCTTCATCACCCTTGATGCATTGTGGTTTAAACTAGTCGTTGGAGATTTTTTCCACCAACGGCTTTTGCCACTCATTGATTCAGAAAATGGCTCAATTAAATTAAAATATTTTGAAGCAGGTTTTGTTTATTTTTTTCTAACACTGGGCTTATTAACACTCGTAGCAACTCCCAAGAAGGCGACTCTCACTGAAGCGCTCATATACGGAGCAATCTATGGGTTAGTGGTCTACGGCGTATATGACTTTACAAATCGCGCCGTTTTAAAACACTGGCCATGGGATTTCATGCTCGTAGATATAGCCTGGGGCAGTGTCTCATGTGCGCTAGTAAGTGGATTAGCCTTTTATCTTGAGAAACAATCCTAAATTTAACCAATAGTCCACCAGCGGACATAGTCATGAAGTGCATATGATTCAAATCAAGTTTTGCTATTCAATCTAGTGTTTGAAGCCTACAGCTCAAAGAGCCTCGAACAGTTCCATCTAGAGCGCTGTTACTGGTAGATATTCACTAGCTCAAGCTTTAACGAAATACCAGTTTGAAATCGTGCCCTTAAGTGGGGCAATTAACATTTGAGTATTGCCCATTATATGTGTATAATATACCCATGTCGCCGGTTATTTTTGTCTTTGAATCGCTGAAGTTTAAAATCAACGTGAACGATCACAACCCTCCGCATGTACATGTCGAGGGATGTGGAACAGGGGTGCGGATCAACTTACTGACCCTGGTTTTCATGGATGACAAAACGGATTTTTCGCAAGGCACTTTGGACAGGATTATGACTGAAGTCAAAAAACGCAGGGATGAGTTAATAGAAGAATGGGAGAAATATCATGAAAAAAATTAAAACTGGAAAAATAGAAATTGGATCTGATGAATTCAATCCTAAAAAGGGAAAATTTCGCGTGAATATGTTCGTTGACCTTGACGTAGTTGATGAAATTCGCAAGATCGCAGCAAAGCGACATGTTCCTTATCAGACCCTCATTAACCAAAAGCTTAGAGAAGTTTTCATGAATGAGCAAAGCCTTGAAGACAGACTGGCTCGTATGGAGGAAATCGTCCTCAAGAAACGTTCAGGAACCTAATAGTTTCTGACCGATGTTTGTTTCGAAATACAAAGCGAAATAAGTACTACAAGATTACACCTATAGAGTTAGGCTTCTATTAGATACCTAACTTCATAGGGCGATGATTTCTGACTTAAGAAAATGAAGTCCGCAAGCGCGACATAGTCATGAGGTGCATATGATTCAAATCAAGTTTTGCTATTCAATCTAGTGGCGGGTGGTAAGGAGTTAGGCTCGTTTCTTTTTAAGCTCTTCTTTAACAATTTTACGGACAGCTTCCTCAGTAAGTCCTTCTTTTTTTCCGTAGGGAGTGCTCACGTCATGGACGTAGCTTCTGACGATCTTATTTAAAAGAGTCTGATACTTAACTCCTTTTTTCTGAGCAATTTCTTTAAGCCCAGTCAAAGCATCCTCATCAAGCATGGTTGTCACTCGAATTTTGGTATGATTTGGAGGCCTGAATGATTACAAGTTATTTTTTAAATTATTCTTTGCCTAAATCTTCGGGAGAAATTACTTCTTCAATGACAATGCCGCCCTCTTCATCAAATTTATCTTTGGCGTGAATAATTACTTCTCTTAAATATTCGGCAAGGGCAAGGCGTAATTCTTCGAGCGTTACTTCGTCTCGTGCGATGCCTACATTTGATAGTACTTTTGAAAGTTCATTTGCGACTAAATCACTGGGCAGTCCCGTGGCGCCTGTGACAGCTTTAAACAGCTCGTTCCCCATAAATTTCTTCCCCCTATTTATTCGACAGCCTCATTTGAACAAGAGGTTAGTTTTCCATCAACGGTTTTTTGCTAAACCACTTGAATCTGGACCATCAAATTTACAATAAAGTATTTAGGCGTTTGGGAAGGTATGGGTCGTAGGGCCGGGGGCTTCTGCTGTGGGCTGTAAATTAGCAAACGTACCGTATTGAGAAAGCCAAGCCATCTTCACCGCACCCGTTGGGCCGTTTCGTTGCTTGCCTATAATGAGTTCTGCTTGGCCCTTAATTTCAGAATTTTCACGATCGTAATATTCGTCGCGATAGATCATCGCGACCACGTCAGCATCCTGCTCGATTGAGCCGGACTCCCTTAAGTCGGAAAGCATTGGCCTTCGATCTGTTCGACCTTCAACGCCTCGATTAATTTGGGACAATACAATTACCGGAATTTTTAATTCTTTAGCTAACGCCTTCATATTACGTGAAATTTCTGAGATCGCGCGCTCACGACTTTCTACTTTTGTTTTTAGATCCATGATTTGTAGGTAATCAACAATTACTATATCAAGACCTTTTTGAGCCTTTAACCTTCGACACTTTGCGCGAATCTCATAGGGGCTAGAACCAGATGTGTCATCGATATAAAGTGGAGCTTCACTAAACTTACTTGCAACACTTATAAGTTTTGGCCAAACGCTATCTGATACACGTCCAACGCGAAGATCAGAAAGATTAACTCGGGCCTCTGAACCCAACATACGCATCATGACTTGATCTTGACTCATCTCAAGAGAGAAAAACGCTACAGATTTTTTCTCTCTTAAAGCTATGTGTTGAGCAATATTTAAACAAAGAGCTGTTTTACCCATTGAAGGACGAGCGGCGATGATGATGAGCTCGCCAGGCTGAAATCCGCTGGTCATTTTATCAAGATCAGTAATACCTGAAGCCACACCCGTCATTGAACTTTTTTGATTATAAAGATATTCAATGCGATCAAGGCTTGATTTAATTATTAGCCCAGCATGAGTAAGGCCCATGCCTTTTGCTTTTTCAGCAATAGAGAAAATACTTGATTCTGCTTCGTTGAGGAATGCATCAAGATCACTATAACTTTGTTCGTAGGTTTTTTCGATAATGCTATTGCAACTCTCAAGGAGTTTTCGAAGCGTTGACTTCTCTTTTACAATCTCTGCATACGACATGATATTTGCTGATGAAGGAGTTTGATCAATTACAGTTGCAAGGTACGACGTACCACCAACAGCATCTAGAATACCTTCATCGCGAAGCGCAGACGTGACTGTAAGCAAATCCACGGGCTGGTTACGTTGTCGAAGCCCAAGAACTGCATTATATATTTTTCTGTTTGCGGCCTTGTAGAAGTCGTTTTCACTAATGATGTCTATCACGCGATCAAGGGCATTGGGATCAATCATGACCCCACCCATAACCGACTGCTCGGCCTCCAGATTTTGTGGAGGAAGCCTTGTCATATACCCTTACCAGTTCTTAAGCGCGTGTTAGTTAGTAAGCGCTTACTTTTCTCGCTCTACGTTTACTTTAACTTCAGCTTCTACACCAGTAGCAATCCTAACTTTCACTCGGTATTGGCCTAAAACCTTTATAACCTCATCGAGTTGAATGTCGCGGCGCTCAACGTTGAACCCAGCCTTGGTGAGTTCGTTAGCAATGTCACCTGATGTTATAGAACCAAAGAGTTTATCTTGTTCGCCCGCTTGAGCGCGCAATGTAACAGTTTGACCCGAGAGTTTCTCAGCGACTTTCTTTGCAGAGGCTGATGCTTTCTTTTTCTTTGCATCTGCCATTGTTTGTAAGTGCTTGAATTCTTTTACGCGGTCTTCTGTTGCTTCCATCGCGAGTTTGCGAGGAACTAAAAAGTTGCGCGCATAACCATCAGCTACTCTTACGAGATCGCCAACTTTACCTAGGGAACGAACATCTTGTGCTAAAATAACTTTCATTTTTACTCTCCAAAATTACGTGCTGCACTTTTATCTGATTTTTGCCTGTTACGAAATCCCATCCAGAGATCTACGAAACCTAAAAAGGCGACCATCAAAAAGAGCTGCGAAAATATGAAAAAATAAGCCATAGCTCTCCAGAAAACGGAGACCTGCTTCACAATAAAAAAATCGACAATTACTGCTAAACCTTGGAAGAAATAAAGCATAACGGCAACGTTAAAAACATTTGTTGCAAGCCAGTGAACACTTTCAGGTTCAACCTTATTAAAAAAAGTGCCGGCAGCTGCTGCTAGTGCAATCCAAACAAAACTATCTGGCAGCTTCCAATTTCTTAGCTCACTACTTGCAAAAATATGTTTTTGTTTCGTGGGAACCCAACCTAAAAGTTTTTCAACGCGCGAAACAAGAATTGAACTCAGCCAAATTGAGAAAATCACCATTATCAAAAGGGCTGAAGGAATTTGTTTCACCAACGCATCTTTATCAATCTTAATGCCCGCTGGAAGCTTTAGCTGAGCCAACGCGCCATCGATTTGCGCTGTAAAAAAACTTGCAGGTTCAAAACCATTATTTTGAATCACAACGCCAAGTGCAATAGTTCCTAATCCGCTGACGACCAAAAGACTTACAAATGCTGCAGTAGAATAACCAATGTTTTGGTTTTCACACTCACAGAAAACAAAAGTCAAAATGACGGCTGCAGAAAAAAGAACCATTATAGAAGGCGTTCCAAACCAGGCGATAAAGCCTAATCCTAAAAGCGACGCAATAAAGAAGTTTAAACGCCCCCCATTACGACGCACTAGCATGAGCGGTAGTGGCGTCAAGATAACCGTTGTCACCGTGAGCACCAGCGCTATTGCAGAAAGGATAATGGTTGAAAGAATCCCACGAAGATTCATCAGTCGCTCGAAGCTGTAAATCCGACGAGGGCCAATGAACGTGCGCGTTTAACTGCTGTGGTCAAATATCTTTGATGATACGCACAGTTTCCGCTGATGCGACGAGGAACAATCTTCGCGCGCTCAGTGAGAAACATGTTCAAAGTTTTATAGTCTTTGTAATCAATAGACATTTCTTTATCAGTGCAAAACTTGCAGGCTTTTTTTCTGTTAAAATTTTTCTTCGGTAAATTAGCCATTTTTTACTCCTCATCACCTTGAATATCAGCATCTACTTCATGCGCTGATTCGGGTTTTACACGCTCGGAACGATCGCCTCTTTCAGGTCGGTCGCCTCGATCGCTGCGTTCTGGACGATCACCTCTGTCATGAAATCGTCCGCCACCTTCACGAGGGCCGCCTTTGAAACTACCACGATCGGAATTACGTTCAGCGTCTCTTTCGGCGCGTTCTTTTTCTCTTTTTGCATGAGATTCAAGGCGCACTTTATAAGCAGCGATTGCTGCCATTGGATCTACTTTGTCATCAATCTTTACAGTTAAAAAACGAAAGATCTCTTCGTTGATACGCATATTGCGTTCAATTTCTGCGACACATTCATTATTTGCGCTGTAGGTTAGACAAAAGTAGTGCCCTTTGGGCTCTTTGTTAATGGCATACGCCATTTTTTTCTTACCCCAATCATCGAGATTCAAAATTTTACCATTATGATTCTCGATAATTTGTTGATTGCGGTTTTTGATGTCCTGAACTTTTGTTTCAGCCGCGTTGGGGTTGGTAATGAAAACGGTTTCGTAGTTACGGGTCTCCATAATACTATATCCTTTCGGTTAAAGCCCCCATCTCGACCCTCGAGATTAGGAGCAAGGAATTAAAACAATTATTAAAATGTCTGGGGAAGCTAACATAGTGAACGGGACTTTTCAATTGTTGTTCTAAATCTTATACTTAAGGTCAATATGAACCGCCGTTAGGTCTTTCATCAAGGATTACACAGGCCATGTTTATCAAAATCTTGGTAATGAGCGGTCCTCGCAAGGACGATGAATTCGTAATCAAAGATGAAACCCTCATTGGACGCTCTACGGGTGATTTGGCGCTCAGAGATCAAAAAGCTTCTAACCCACATGCTAAAATTTTCAGCCCCTCGATAGGTATCATTGAAGTTGAAGACCTGGGTTCATCTAATGGGATTTTAGTTAATAATGTAAAAGTTGAAAAAATCGCACTCAAAGCTGGAGATACGATAACTATCGGAAAAACCGAGCTTTTAATAAAAGAGCTTGGCGTCACAGCTCAACCAGCAGCCCTTTCTTCCCCTGAAATTGATAAGGGAACTTGGCAAGAAACGGTAGATGCCGTCTTAGCCGTGGCTTCAGATATATTAGAGAAAAAAGGACCCGTGGTTACGCGAATAGCGGTTTTTAATCCCCCATTTAATTTAGAATTTATAGAGGGCATTCAAGTGGGGACATCCCTTACATACGGATTTGGACCTCGGCTTATCGGGGCGCATTGTGTGGAGGGATTACTCTTTGAACCTTCAGCTCCACCCATTGCTTTTGCATTGCTGCCCAATAAAGATGGCTCAGCACAATTTAAATCAAGACACGATACCGTTTTACTCAATGGAAAATCTGTTAAGAATCAAAAACTTCAAGACGGCGACCGCATTTCTGTGGGACAAACAATTATCGTTTTTAGGGACAATAAAGAAACATGAACATCATTAAAAAAACCACAGGATTTGCTACAAGCTTTGATGGAACCCCCATTTTTTATGAAGTGCGCGGGGAGGGGCCACCACTGATTTTGTGTTACGGCATAGCGTGCCTCACCAATCATTGGCATCACCAAGTAAAATATTTTTCAAGCCAATATCAAGTCATCATGCTTGATTACCGCGGCCATCATCAAAGCCCCATACCGCAACAACATGATCAACTAACTATTGATGCTTGTGTGAATGATATTAAAGCTGTTGTTGATCATCTCAAATTAGAAAAAGCTTCATTTTGGGGTCACAGCTGGGGAACTCAACTTCTGGTTCGAGCTTATGATTTATACCCTGAGATGTTTAACAATATTGTAATGATCAATGGCTTTGCGAGTAACCCCATCACGGGAATGTTTGGAACAAATCTTCCCGTCGCAGCATTTGAATTGATGAAAAAAACTTATGAACAATTGCCAGAGACAAGTAATTATCTCTGGAAAAAAATGGTGTACAACCCCATTTCACTTTGGTTTATGCAAGTTTCCGGAGGCTTTAATCCTCACCTAACTGCTGTAAAAGATATTGAAGTGTATTTAAAAGGTGTGGCTTCAATTGATATAAAAGTTTTTCTCACCTTGTTTGAAGCAATGATGAATTATGATGGCCGCTCAGTGCTTGATCGATTTGATGTTCCAACACTTATAATCGCAGGTGAAAAAGACACGGTAACTCCCTTTAAATATCAAGAGGCCCTTCATAAAAGAATTAAAGGTTCAGAACTAACAAAGGTTGCTTTTGGATCACACTGCACGATGCTCGATATGCCTGAGTTCGTAAATCTTAGAATCGAAAAATTTCTTAAAGAGAATAAACTCGGTTCCACAAAATCTGAAAAATAATACCTCACTGTCTGAAACGTCGACAACCTCAACCATTCATTCAGACCCCAGATTCATCCGCAGACGAAGTAACGTGGCACAAAGAATGCTAATGAATTGAAATGCAAAATTTAATTATGGGGTCTGTTTGTTATGAAGAGCTTTTTGTTTTTGCTACTTACGTTGAGTTCTATGATTACATTTGCTGAAGGAATCGATGGATATAGCCCAAGTTTATCTGCAGATCAAAAACGCAGTATGCTTTGGCAACAAATTCAACGAACAGCTTACTCAAATGGACTGCTTCCGAATAAAACACCAAATCTACTCAAACTTTTAGACTGCAAGTCATTACTTGAAACTTTCACTGCGAGTTCAGATTTTTTGCCGAGCAGAAAAGGTAAAGAAAAAGCGATTCACACTTACGGGGCAACAGCGCTCGTCACCTTTGAAGTAAATCCAGAACTCAAGAGATGGACGGGTATGTATGAAACAGGGGGAGGTGGCCTGTTAAGATTTTCATTAGCAAAAGCTGGCTTACCCTATACACCTGGTATCGGATTAAAACTTTTAGTGGATGGTCAAGAGTCAGTAGATTTTCAAGCTATGTATAGCTTAAATGGCCAAGGTGAAAATCAAAATCCATTCGCAAATGATTTTAGAAATATTGTGGATCCGCCCGAGGGGATTGCATTAAAAGGTTTGGGCTTGGTTTTTAAACATTCAATCAGAGCAGTCGTTGCTGCGGGGCTTATTTCCAGCGAAAGAGAGCTGCCGATTTCAAAAGCTGCAACAGTTAATACTGATGGCTCTACCGTACAACTCCCAAGATACCCCTATGAAATTACTTTTGTACCTAATCCAGAACTCACTAAAAGCTTAAGTGCAAATGATCCCACTGACACGCGCATTAAGCTTCAATCCATATCACCAGGTGTCGTTCTCTATTCTGTATTCGGAAGAGAAAGTGCTGCGTCTACTGGTAAGTTTTTTATTGGCGTCATTAAACTTGAGAGTAACTTTATAGCCTCAGCATTTGGTGATCAGGAATTATTTTTTCAACATCACCTTTTAGAAAAAGCCTTAGCTAAATAAATTTATTTTCCTGGGCGAAAACTTTTTAGCATCAACACTTGTCGATCACCGGTTAGCTCCAAAGTGACTTCGTCTTTAACTACGCCAAATGGAATTTTTCCATACCAAATTGTTCGCTGATTCATGATGTCGTTCATAGGAAGGGCACATGTACTAATATTTCCTGCAGGTGTTGGCAGATTTACCGTTTTGCCACCGTAGCTTCGACAGCGACTCAAAATATCGCCAAGTTCTTTGTCGTCCATTAAAACTTCCAAAGAATTTTCTCGCTCAGAAGTTTGAATGCGGCCATCTACCAAACGAACAGAAGTTTTTTCGCGAAATTTTTTGGTAATGGTATTATATGATATTATTTCTTGAGTTACTGTTTCTGAAATTGTTCGATCGCCCTGAATGGTTTGGCGATCGTACTCAATAAAATCACCCACCGTCGGCATGGCAAAAACAACTGAGCTTACCAGCATTGATAATATTACGATGAATTTGTTCATTTTATCTCCCAGCTTATTCCAACGACTCTTCGTATGGGAAGCTAGGTGATTAACGGTGATTGTATCAACTAAAATTTAAAAGAGAGTTGGCCCTCTTTATCTATTAATATTCCTTCATCGCCTGTAATTTCAGTGAGCTTTTGATACTTTAGTGGCAAAGCCACATCGACACCGTAAGCTTGTTTAATAAGATTTTTAATAAACGCTGCTTTAACAGAGTCTTGCGCATCTTTGTTAAAGCCCATCTCTTCCATGAGATCCCCAACGCGTTCCATGGATCCCCCCATTTGGGGCTTTTTATGAACTTAGGATGTGGATCGGTAGCAAAATGAAGCCAGTGTTGCGTTCTATAGAAGTTGTAAAAGCCCTACTCTTCTTAAAGACACCACAGGTAAGGCTTTTAGGTTAGACCAGTTTTATTTTTCTGTTAACAAAACTGTTCCTTTTTTAATTCCAAGAACATCTAAAACAACACAACTAACGGAATAGTCTCGAGAAGGTATAAATCCAAAAATCTTTTTATGTACTACTTGCGCCTTACATTGAAGTTGTAAGCTCATAACTGGTTTTTGATTATCAATAACCACTTGTGCGCCGTCATCAAAATGGTATGTGGCGTTATAAAGCCCGGCCAAACCTAGAAACTTTCCGTCTTGAAGATCGCCCAAGGATTGTATTTGAAGAAGTGTTACTGGTTCTTTGTAATTAAACTCTCTTGAAGTAATTGAGCAGTTATCGAAAAGAAATACGGCGGGTGTTCGATGGGGGCGAAATTGATCATACCCGTTTTTTGGTCTCGAACAACCAGGGCTTGCCTGACCCAGCTCACTGGATAATTCAAAGTGGGTAAGCCCAAGATTAAAGTCGCTAATTCGTTTTGCAATATCTTGAGGGGTTTCATCTTTAAAGGAATTCGTGACGCGGTAGCCGCTCAAGAGGCCCGCAATTAATGCCGCCACAAAAAGTACTACATATGTTTTTTTCACCCTTTCAGAGTTATGGTGCTATAAGGCTTGTGTCAAGGTCCGTTGACAAGACGTTAAAAAAACCTCAATAATAGTCAGATTTTTAAAAAGCGGAGAACACATGAATATTATTGTTTGCGTAAAACAAGTCCCCGATACAGAAACAAAAATTCGAGTGAAGTCAGATGGTTCTGGAATCGAAACTAATGACATTAAATGGGTATTAAATCCCTATGATGAATTTGCCGTTGAAGAATCTCTAAAACTTCGCGACAAACTTGCAGACGGATCAACCGTTACGGTTATTACTCTCGGGCCAAAAACACGGGCCACAGAAGTTTTACGTACCGCACTTGCCATGGGTGCTGACAATGCAACACTCATTGATGGTCCTGAAAATCTTGATTCAAATGCTGTTGCAAAAGCTTTAGCTGAGACAATTAAAAAAGATCCATTTGGAGTTGTTTTCACCGGCAAGCAAGCCATCGATGATGATTGCGCACAAGTCAGTCAACTCCTTGCAGGTTATCTCAACGCTCCTCATTCAACTGTTGTAATTAAATTTGAAATCAGCGGCGATAAATCAAATGTCGTTGTTGAAAGAGAAGTTGAAGGCGGATCAAAAGAAGTTATTGAATTAAAAGTTCCCGCTGTTGTGGGTGCAAATAAAGGGCTTAATACTCCGCGCTATGCAAGTTTACCTGGCATTATGAAAGCTAAGAAAAAAGAAATTAAAGAAATCGCTTACGCAAGTCTTGGCCTTGCAGCCACTGAAGTAAAAATTTCTTATAAAGGTTTTCAACTTCCACCGGGGCGCCAAGCGGGAAAAATGCTTGAAGGCACTGCAAGTGAACAAGCTGTAAAACTCGTACAACTTCTACGTGAAGAATCGAAGGTGATCTAATGGCTAACATTTTAGTTTTTGTTGAGCATAAAGAAGGAAAAATCAAAAAAAGTTCAGCAGAGTTATTAGCTGCAGCCAAAAAAGCCGGAGCAACAGTTCAAGCACTTGCACTCGGCCCCGGCAGTAAAGCATTGTCACTTGAAGCTGGAAGTTTTGGCGCCACAACATTATTTGCATGTGAAGCTGATGTATTAAAAAACTATAACCCCGAGGCCTATGCTGCCGTTGTAAGCCAAGTGATAAAAGAAAAAACTCCGGCAATTGTTTTAGCTTCAGCTACTGTTTTGGGAAAAGACTTATTTCCAAGTGTTGGGGGCCGCGTGGGTTGTGGTGTTGCTAGTGATTGTGTGACACTTACAATTAACGGAGCAGACGTTAGTGCAAAACGCCCCATGTATGCTGGTAAAGTCACAGCTGATGTTGTTTTTAGTAACAGCCCCACAAAGATTTTACTCATGCGACCAAATGCACTTGAAGCCGGAAAACCTGAAGCAGGTAAATCTGCTGAAGTTATTGAAGTTCCAGCGCCTCCAACTGATCTAAAAACAATTATTAAAGAAGTTGTTAAGGGAACATCAAACAAACTTGATCTTACAGAGGCAAATATCATTGTCTCTGGTGGCCGAGGTCTAAAAGGCCCAGAGAATTTTAAGTTGTTAGAAGAATTAGCGAGCACTTTAGGCGCCACTGTTGGCGCTTCACGCGCCGTAGTAGATGCTGGTTGGGTTCCCCATGATATGCAAGTTGGGCAAACAGGCAAAACGGTTTCTCCCACACTTTATATAGCGGTTGGAATTAGCGGCGCTATTCAACATTTGGCAGGAATGAGTTCTAGTAAAGTCATCGTAGCAATTAATAAAGATAAAGAAGCTCCGATATTTCAAAAAGCCACTTACGGAATCGTGGGAGATCTTTTTGAAATTTTACCGGCTTTGACTGCTGAATTTAAAAAACTTCTTAAGGATAATTAAATACCGTGATGCGCACACTTTTTTTGCCGCCATTGATCTCAGCTTTTTATTGGCTGTGGTCAAGCACTTGGCGATTTGAAGTTATTGAGCATCCAGATTTCACAACACTTAGAAAAAAAGGCTCCGTTAGTTTTGCTCATTGGCATGGTGATGAAATGGTCGTCTTACGCCTTGGGCCTCGCTACAAGTGCGCCGCCATGACAAGCACCTCTAAAGATGGCGAGCTCATGACAAGGGTTCTAAAATATTTTGGTTTTGGAATCAGTCGCGGCTCAAGTACTCGAGGCGGTGCGCGAGCACTTCTTGGAATGGTGAAACTTGTAGAGAGTGGCTACAATGCCACTGTTGCAGTCGATGGGCCCAAAGGGCCGCGTCATAAAGTGAAGCCTGGTGTTTGGTATTTAGCCAAACATGCTCAAACGCCAGTTGTACCCACCGGTGTTGCTCGTCAAGGTGCATTGGTATTTCATAAATCATGGAATAAAACTTATCTTCCTTGGCCTTTTGCCAAGGTCATTGTTTACTTTGATAAGCCCTTAGATTTTCCAGAAGCAGTGAGTGAGAATAACATTGCGCAGCTCGAAGGGGATTTAGAATATAAACTTCATATCGCTCGAGGTAAAGCGCAAGCACTTTTGTTGGGGAGACCACTTGATGAAATCTAAATTATTTCGAATGATTTTTATTTTAAGCGCGAGCTTGAGCATCGCTGCATGTACTACAAATCAGAAATCTTCTTCATCAGATGATTTTGTTTCGCAATCAGAAATTGATAGTCCCGCAGCGCATACACCATCTGTTCCGCTCATTCCTGTTGCACGCTCGTATTCTGGCGACAACACGCCTATAGTTAAACATTTTTTACTTAAGAGCGTTGCTGAAAAATCTGGCGTTAGGGTTGGCGATAAAGTTTTGAGTCTTAATGGTTACCCCATAATAACTGCTGCAGAGTTTGATAAAAAAATTAAAAGAGCGCCAAAAAATTCAACTATAGTTGTTTTAAGAGGAAATAATAAAATCAAATTAAATATCGTTCTTTCAGATAAAAAACCAAGATTTGGCGCAGGCTTTGAACCTTCAGGAGTTGTTTTCACAAAAAAAAATTCTCCCTATATTGGAGTTATTCATTTAAAAAATATGACCGTATATGCGCAGGCTTCTGCGACCACAACAAATGAGTTGCGTTTTAATTTCATTATTGAAAGTCATGTAATCGAGGTTGCAGCACCTGTGAAGTTTTCAATCCATGAAAAGGGCGATAAAAAACCCTTAATCTCAGGTAGCGAAACAATTGACGCGCTGGGTGCAGAGCCTCATGTTTTTTCAAAAGTGATCCCAAATGACGGCGATTTAAAACTTCCGATTAGGGCTTCGTTGAATATCTCAAAGAATAACTTTCTTTTTGAGTTTCAATAAGCTGCATGCTAGCGTCAAATGTATATAACATGGAGGTTTTATGCGCTCATTGATGCTCATTTTATGTCTCGTCGCACTGTCTTTCTCGGCCTTTGCACAATCAAACGTTGTGGCAACGGTGGGTGGCAAATCAATTACACTTGATGAATTTAATCGCCGCTACGAAGACGTTCGTAAAAAAGCAGCGAATCCTCCAACTAAAAAAATATTTCTCGACGATCTCATCCGTTATGAAATGGGTGTTCAAGAAGCAGAAAAACGTAATATGGCAAAAGACCCGATCATTGCTGAGCGCATTCGCCAACAGCTTTACGCGGGCCTTATCGAAAAAGATCTCAAAGACAAGTTAGACAATATTGTCGTCTCAGAAGATGAGATGAAATCTTACTACGCATCAAACCCTGAAGTACGAACAAGTCACATTCTCATTGAAATAAAGCCCAGCGCTAATGAAGCCGAACGCGCGGCTGCTCGAAAACGTACTGAAGAAATTAATGCTGAAGTTAAAAAGAGTAAGCGTCCTTTTGAAGAACTTGTAAAACTTTATACAGATGATTTGGCTACAAAAAATACTGGCGGTGATGTTGGTTATCAAGCGCGCCTTTCATTAGTGCCCGGATTTTCACTTGCTACAAGCTACTACGAATCAGCTATTAGACTTAAAAATGGTGAGATTTCAGGAGTTGTTGAAACACCTTTTGGATTTCATATTATTAAAAAAACAGGTCAACACACTTTCGCCGAAGCAAACAAGAGGCTCATTCGTGGCGCTGTTTTTGAGAAAAAGAAAATGACTCTTTTTAATGAATATTTTGACAAAATGAGAAAGAGCTACAAAATCTCCGTCAATAATGACGCCGTTAAGTAAAACTCTTCGGTTATTTTCAGCTCTACTTTTAACTACCGCCATTCTTAGTGGATGCACTAAAAAAGCTCCGCCTGCGGCAAAATCCCCTGTACTTATTGTAAATGGCGAGGCTCTTATAGCCACTGATTTTGCAAAATCACTAGCTCGACAATTAAAAAAATTTGATGCTCTAGCTGCAAAAGACCCAGCAATTATTCGAAAAGCAAAGGAAGCTGTAATTCGAGAGTTTATTGTTTCTACTTTGCTACGGCAGTATGCAACGAGCAAAGACCTTGTTGTCACCCAACAAGATATTGATATTGAGATTGATCGCGTAAGAAAAACTTACCCAGATGATTTTACATTTAAAACAGCCCTGGCCACTGAAGGCTTAAGTATAGATGAGTGGCGTGAGCGCATTACAAAATCTCTGTTAGAGAAAAAAGTTTTTAAAGTAATTGATAACTCCACTGGGACCCAACAAAAAGATTTAGAAGCCGACGCTCAAAAATTTTATGAAGAGCATAAAAGTGAATTTATTCGCCCAGCGCAAGTTCATCTTCAACAAATAGTAGTGACCAAAGAAGACGACGCACAAAGATTAATGAAAAAAATCCGAGAAGGCACGCCGATGTCTGATCTTGCAAAAAGATTTAGCATTTCACCTGACGGAGCAGAGGGTGGTGATATTGGTTATGTCAGTAAAGGTACAACTCCAGCTTTTGATACCGCCTTTAATATGCGCAAAGGCCAACTAAGTGGTGTGATAAAAAGTAATTACGGTTTTCACGTTATAAAGGTCCTTGACAAGAGAGACCAGACGCGTCAGAGCTTTGATCAGGTTAAGAAGCGCCTAATGATGCGACTAGCTATGGAAAGACAGCAAGAAGGCTTTCAAAAATGGCTGGAAACAGAAATTAAAAAAGCTAAAGTAGAGCGAAATGACTCTTTATTAGAGACCATGAAAATACACACTGAGGATGCTCAAAAATGAAGCCTTTATTGATCACATTAGTTTTTCTATTTTCTCTGGCTACGCACGCAGAAATCGTGGAATCAATCGTAGCTATTGTTAATAGCACCATTGTCACGAAATCAGATATTTGGAAATACAAGGAGCGTTTACGCTCAGGCACAATTATCGATGATCTTTTGGGTAACAGCGCCGAAGCTCTCCTCAAAGATGAAAAGGCTTTATTAAAGCATATTATTGATGAGCGCATCGTTGACGATGAAGTTAAAAAACAAAATCTAAGCATCACCTTTGAAAGAGTCGAGCAAGAAGTAAATCAAATACAAGGTCGCAATGGCATTTCGCGCGAACAGCTTAAAGCCGCTCTTAAAAAAGAGGGGACAAATTTTTCAGATTACCAAGAATTTATTAAAAAGCGTATCGAGCGACAAAGTGTAATTGAAAAAGCCATCACATCAAAAATTAAAATCAGCGATGAAGACGTAGCTTCTGCGTATGAAGTAAAAAATAAATCTTCAAGCGCTACAAGTTTTGAATACAAAGTTTCCCATATTTTATTTCGCGAAGGTAAACGCTCTGATTCTGAACAACAAAAAAAAGCACAAGAAGTTTATGAAAAAATAAAAAACGCAGGCAACTTCGAAGCACTTGCCAGTCAATACAGCGAAGACCCAGGTTTTAACGAAGGTGGTTTTTTAGGTACTTTTAGAGCCGGGGAAACACTACCACCCCTTGAAGATTCTTTTAAAACATTGAGTCCCGGCGAAGTGGCAAAACCAGTAAAGACAAAGCTTGGTTATCACATCGTAAAACTTCTTGAGAGACATGTTGTGTCTGACGCTGAGTTTGAAAAGAAAAAAGATGTTATTCGCAACGAACTTTATCAAAAAGCTTTTGTAAAACAATTTCAATTTTGGCTTGATCAAAAAAGGCAAGAGGCCTTCATCAAGATTAATTAGGCGGTCTTCATGTTGCGCCCTTTACGAATCGCAATCACCAGCGGCGACGCCCACGGCATCGGCCCTGAGGTAGTAGCAAAAGCATTAAATAAAATTGGGCCACGAAAAAATGTACAGTTTTTATTGTGGCGAAATTCTGAGTTTCCAAAACGAGATCTTCAGCGAATAAAAAAAGAATTCAAACTTATTTCAACAAATAGTTGGGCTGAAGCACTAACTAAAATGCCAAGCTCAAACAAAGAACTTGTCGACATTTGTTTAAATTCTAATCCCGCAACTTGGGTTGAAGAAGCCGCCTCTGCATGTTTTTTTAAACACCTTGATGGTTTAGCAACCGCACCACTTTCAAAACCAACAATAAAAGCTAGCGGCCTTAAAGACATTGGACATACTGATATTTTAAAACGTATTTCAAAAACACAGAATGTCTATATGACTTTTTTAGGCAGTGAGTTTAATGTCATGCTGGCGACGGGGCATTGCCCAATTAGCCAAGTGAGCTCTAAACTTTCAGCACACAGTATTGAAACAGCGGTTCTCTCTGCCACACGATTTATAAAAACCCTTCATCACCTAGGTGTGAAAAACATAATTAAAAAGCCACTCGGTGTACTTGGGTTAAATCCCCATGCTGGCGATGCAGGACTTATTGGAAATGAAGAATTCGAATTTATTCAGCCGGTTTTAGAGCGACTAAAAGAACAAAAAGTTGCTCTCGAAGGACCCCTTGTACCAGATTCGGCCTTTACTCCAAATCATTGGGCACGATATAGTCTTTATCTTGCTCTCTACCATGATCAAGGGCTTATTCCCTTTAAGACTGTACATGGGCAAAAGGGAGTACACGTAACATGGGGACTTCCCTTTGTTCGAACAAGCGTTGATCACGGAACGGCATTCGATATCGCCGGCCTTGATAAGGCAGATGCTACAAGTATGCGCCTTGCCATAGAGTGGGCGCTAAAACTAAGCTCCGGTCTTGCCCGCGAAGTTATCGAATAAAAATAAAGAGGTTTAATATGATGAATGAAGAAATTTTTAGAGAATATGACATTCGCGGTGTGGTGGATAAAGATTTTGACCCGCAATTTGCAGCGATCTTAGGAAAAGCTTACGCCACATACTTGAAACAAAACAATGTCAAAGCACCTTCCCAAATTTCTGTTGGTTACGATGCTAGACTTTCTTCAACGAATATTTGTGAGTTTCTTTGTAAGGGCCTTACAAGTTCTGGTGTGAATGTTTTAAATCTCGGACTCATCACAACACCCCTTTCATATTTCAGTACGTTTACACTTCCTATTAGTGGCGCAATTATGATTACAGGCAGTCATAACCCACCTGATTATAATGGTTTTAAAATCAGCCTAGGTAAGTCCACAATTTTTGGCGACGAAATTCAAAAGCTTAAAAAAATAATATTAGAAAAAGATTTTATCAAACCCGCTACAGAGGGCACTGTAAAAATTCAACCTATCTTTACTTCGTATGTCGAGCGCTACAGTAATGATTTTAAAATGGGAAACCCCGTAAAAGTTGTTGTTGATTGCGGTAACGGTGCTGCGGGAGTTATTACCAGAAAACTTTTTGATAAACTCGGCATCACTTGTGAAATTTTATTTGAAGAGCCTGACGGAAGATTTCCTAACCATCACCCCGACCCAACTATCGAAGCTAATCTCACGCATTTAAAAAAACGCGTTATTGAAACGGGCGCTGTGTGTGGAATAGGCTTTGACGGTGATGCTGATCGCATTGGCGTTATGGATCACACCGGCCGCCTTCTATATGGTGATGAGCTCATGGTTATTTTCTCACGGTCTGTGCTTGCGAAGTTTCCGGGAACAGCGATCATCGGTGATGTGAAATGCTCTGATCGACTTTATAAAGATATTGAAGCTCACAAAGGTAAGGCTGTGATGTATAAAACAGGTCACAGCTTAATTAAAAGTAAGATGAAAGAAATGGGCTCATTGTTTTCTGGCGAAATGAGTGGGCATGTATTTTTTGCTGATCGCAATTATGGCTATGATGACGCCATCTATGCTGGCGCAAGACTAATCGAGATACTTTCTCAAACGGGCAAAAACATACCTCAACTTTTAGAAGGTTTGCCACCCGCGTTTTCTACTCCTGAAATTAGAATCGATACAACCGAAGTAAAAAAACGCTCAATTGTTGAAGAAATGCGAAAGCAGTTTTGTAGACCGCCGTACATTGTTAATGAAATTGACGGTATCCGCATTTCATTTGATGACGGGTTTGCACTTGTTCGCTCAAGTAATACTCAACCAGTAATTGTTTGTCGCTTTGAAGCAACGTCTCCAACAAGACTTAAAGAAATTCGACAACTTGTTGAGGGAGCCCTAAAGAGTCTTTTGTGATACAGCCCGAAGACGACTTTGTTACTGATTCAGATATTTTAGTTCGTGGAGCGCGCGAGCACAATCTTAAAAACATCAACGTAGATATTCCGCGAAATAAAATTACAGTAATTACAGGGCTCAGCGGTAGCGGAAAATCATCGCTCGCTTTTGACACCATCTATGCCGAAGGTCAAAGGCGTTATGTTGAGAGTCTTTCAAGTTATGCGCGACAATTTTTAGAACAACTTAAAAAACCTGATGTTGATTCAATTACAGGCCTTTCTCCTGCGATTAGTATTGAGCAAAAAACAACAAGTACAAACCCGCGCTCAACAGTAGGTACGGTCACTGAAATTTATGATTATCTTCGTTTGCTCTTTGCTCGCGTTGGTCAGCCTCACTGTTATAATTGCAATCGATTAATCTCAAGTCAAACCGTTGACCAAATGGTCGCACGAATCAAAGAACTTCCTGACAATACAAAGATTCATATTTTAGCTCCTATGATCCGCGGTAAAAAAGGTGAGTACTTAGCAGAATTTAAAAAATGGATGAAGCTTGGCTTTGTTCGTGTACGTATTGACGGCACTGTACTTGAGCTTGCCAATGCCAAGAAGCTTGAAAAAAACAAAGTGCATGACATTGATCTTTTTATTGATCGTCTTATTTTAAAAGACACAGCCCTTTCAAGATTGAGTGAGGGCCTTGAAACAGCTCTTAGAATGACTGAGGGGCTTGCTAAAGTTGAAGTTGTTGATAAAAAAGAATTTATAAACCTTAGCTCAATGAATGCCTGTGTAAATTGTGGCGTAAGTTATCCAGAAATTGAACCGAGAATTTTTAGCTTCAATAATCCTAGGGGTGCTTGTGCAAGTTGTAATGGCCTTGGAATCAAACAACCTCAGTATGACTGGGAATGGAAAGAAGAAGACTACGAAGAGGCAAAGCCGTGCACTGAATGCCACGGGGATCGTCTTAAAAAAGAGCCCCTACATGTTTTACTAGGGGGGAAAAACATAGTTCACCTCAGCCGGCTTACATCAAAAGATTTAAAAGAATTTTTATTGTCTTTAAAGTTTTCTTCTCGAGAAAAAGAAATTGCAGAGAAAGTAAGAAAAGAAATTTTAGAGAGACTTGATTTTTTATCTCACGTTGGAGTTGATTATCTCTCACTTGATAGACCCAGTCGCACACTCAGTGGTGGCGAAAGCCAGCGTATTAGACTTGCAACTCAAATCGGGTCCTCACTCATTGGAGTGCTTTATGTTCTTGATGAACCAAGCATTGGCCTTCACCCCAGAGATCACGCAAGACTTCTGAGAACACTAAGAGATCTTTGTGAACTGGGGAACACCGTCTTACTTGTTGAACATGATGATGAAACTATCAGATCTGCTGATCACATTATTGATCTTGGCCCTGGTGCTGGTAAAAATGGTGGGGCCCTCATTGCAAATGGCACACTTAAAGACATTATTAAAAACAAAGAAAGCCTCACGGGCGCATTTTTAAGTGGCAGAGAGAAGATTGAAATACCAAAGTCTCGAAGACTTGGTATTGGGAAGTCTATTGTTTTAAAAGGTGCCACAGGAAATAATCTTAAAAAAGTCGATCTTACAATTAATTTAGGAACACTAAATGTCATAACAGGTGTTAGTGGTAGCGGAAAATCAACACTCATCATTGACACTTTTTATAAAGCGCTAAGCAAACATTTTTACAACAGCTCAGCCACGCCATCTGCGTATGATTCTTTAACTGGCATTGATCAACTCGATAAAGTGATTGATATTGATCAAAGCCCGATTGGTCGCACACCCAGATCAAACCCCGCAACTTACACCGGCCTATTCACACTTGTTCGCGATTTATTTGCTCAGCTTCCTGATTCAAAAATGAGAGGTTACAAGGCTGGCCGCTATAGCTTTAATGTCAAAGGCGGGCGTTGCGAGGCCTGTGAGGGTGATGGTCTTATTAAAATTGAAATGCATTTTTTGCCAAATGTTTACGTTCAGTGTGATACTTGCCAAGGTCGTCGATATAATCGCGAAACTTTAGAGGTAAAATATAAAAATAAAAATATCGCCGAAGTATTAGCAATGGATGTTGACGAAGCACTTCCTTTCTTTGATAAAATTCCTTCGATAAAACAAAAACTCGCCACACTTTATAGTGTTGGTTTGGGTTACATTGGCCTTGGTCAAAGCTCCACAACATTAAGTGGTGGTGAAGCGCAAAGAATAAAGTTGAGTAAAGAACTCTCAAAACGAAGCACAGGTCGCACTCTCTATATACTTGATGAACCAACTACCGGGCTTCACTTTGATGATGTAAGAAAATTATTAGATATTCTTCAAGCACTTGTTGATCAAGGAAACACTGTAATTGTAATTGAGCATAATTTAGATGTAGCAAAAGTTGCTGATCACATTATTGATCTTGGGCCAGACGGGGGAAGCGGCGGGGGTTATGTCGTCGCAACTGGTACACCTGAAGAAGTCGCCAGCAATAAAGATAGTTATACAGGGCATTTCTTGAAAAAAGTTTTACTCCCAACGTCTAACAAATCAACACCACTTAGCACGGCCACCAAAACCCTCTAGACCTACTTAGGACTAGTTTAATTTTGGATATTTCGTACAACTTCTAATCACCACCATAAGTTAGCCACTTGAAATCAAAGATGTTTTCAATATCTCCCTTCGTCATACCGACAAAAGTAATAGCAAGACCTTGGACTTGTATTAAGGGAGATGCGTGTTTCGATCGTTGTTACTTTTTTTATTCTGCACACTATCAAGCCTTCAATTAAAGGCTCAGTGTCTTCCTGCGGATCAAATTCCAAATCAATACATCATTCGCCTTAAAAAAGTATCAACCATTGTACCCAATCAAAGCCTTAGCGCTAAGAGTCTACAAAACATTCAAATAAGCCGTATAGAAAATGATCTTAAAAATCGCACTCTTTCTTTTCAAAATATTTTTAGCCCCAAGAATATAAAAATTCAAAATTCCTTTGTGGATAATAAGTCCGTAAATCCATCATCACCACCACACACCTTAGTGATTAAAACAAAAAATATTTTTGATTTAGCTTTTCTTCAATCACACCTTGATATTGAAACCGTAGAACAAGACTGTCGTTTGCATTTATTTAATGTAAATTCCCCAGCGAGCACACCACCGAACGACCCCATGTATTTACAGCAGTGGGCATTAGAAAAAATCAAAGCCCCTCAAGCTTGGCAAATCACCAAGGGTAAAAACGATGTCATCGTCGGCATTTCAGACACAGGCGTTGATTATCTTCACGAAGATCTCAATGTGAATATGTGGATAAATCCCGATGAAACTCCCAACAACGGCATTGATGATGATCGAAATGGTTGTATTGATGACATTCATGGTTGCGACTTAGCTGAAGATAACGGCCAACCTATGCCCCCACCAACAAGTCGAAGCCACAGTCATGGCACACATGTCGCTGGCATTGTCGGGGCCGCAACCTCTAATTTCACAGGTATTGCAGGAACTGCTCCCGGTATTAAACTCATGGCCTTAAAAGGATTTAAAAATAATTTAGATGGAATAACTGATGGGTCAGATCTTTTAAAAACAATTTACTATGCTGTTAATAATGGTGCGCGCGTTATTAATTGTAGTTGGGGCCGTAAAGGAACACCAACTTCCGCTGAATTAGATGCCATCAAATACGCAATTGATAATGGCGTTACTATTGTAGCGGCCGCAGGAAACAGCAATCTTGACAGCAGTTCATTCACACCCGCATCAATTCCAGGTGTTATTACAGTGGGCGCTAGTGATTCAAACGATCAAATTGCAAGCTTTAGTAACTGGGGCACTCGCGTTGATATTATTGCCCCTGGCGGAAAAGGATTTGATGCCTTCGGAAATATGGAAGACCCCATTTTATCAACGCTTCCAAGATCACAGGGAATGTACGGAAATTTTATTGGAACAAGCATGTCAGCACCTTATGTCGCAGGAGCCGCAGCACTTATATTAAGCATAAACTCTAACTTAACTCCGGCCGATGTACTTTCTATTCTAAAACTCTCAGGCGACATGGTTCATGTTCGTACATCTGGTGGTAAAGAGTTCGATTACCCCCGGCTTAATTTATATAACGCCGTAAGATTAGCACAAACAACAACACCGAGTTCTAGTTCTAATAATGGTTCATCTGGAAATAATGGCGGGTCAAATTCGCAATCATCATCACAACTAACTCAACCCACAAGTTCAGCACCTGCTACAAATAAAAACGGTGGATGCAACCTCTCTAGCTCACGCCAAATAGATTACCCCACCGGATCATTATTACTTTTATTACTACCGCTGGGACTTATCACTTTACTTAAAAAGTACCGCCCCAACTAAGTTTTAAGCTTTACCTGATAAGTTAAACGCGATGATGAGCGCGTAAATTACTAATGACTCGATAAGAGCCAAACCAATGATCATGGGAACAAAAATTTTCCCTTGAGCCGCTGGATTGCGAGCAATACCGTCAAGTGCCGCTGCTGCAGCTTTACCTTGGCCAATAGCACCACCAAAAGCAGCAATACCGATAGCGAGTGCTGCGCCAATGGCATAAAGACCGCCACCTTTTCCGCCAGCTACTTCCTCAGCGAGAGCCGGTACAGATGCAAGAAGCGTCAATGCGCTGATGAAACTTAGACGAAAAAAATTCTTCATAGGTGAGATCCTCCTCAATTAGTGATCATGCGCCGTGGCCATTTGAATATAGACCATCGACAAAAGTGAAAATACAAACGCTTGCACAAAGCAAACAAACATACCCAAAAGATAAAACACCATCGGAACGCCAACTGGCACTAGATTTAAGAAAATCGTCAAAACCGTATGGTCACCGGTCATGTTTCCGAAAAGACGCAAACCCAAACTCATAGGCCTTACAGCATGAGATATTAATTCAATGGGAAGCATCAGTGGGGCCAGCCAAATTAAGGGCCCCAAAAAATGTTTAAAATAAGCAAGGCCACTTTCTTTAACGCCAAGTGCGTTATACAAAATAAAAACAAAAAGTCCGCAAGCTAAAGTTGTATTTAAATTATCTGTCGCCGGGTTAATACCGGGAAATAATCCGAAAATATTATTTAGAAAAACATAAATAAAAAGTGCTCCGATTATTGGAACATACTTTTCACTGCCGTGGCCCAAAACTGAATCTACAAAACCAGTGAGAGCTTCAACAATAACTTCAAACATATTTCGCAATGTGAATTTTTGAGCCGGAACCAATGCCGCCTCTGGAACCCCAGCAACCGAATATGCCAGCAATGAAAGCGCTGAAATTGCGAGAGTGCAAAAACCCGCCGTTAAAACATGGTCGGGGTAGTGTTCGAGGCCTGGAATAAGATGAAACCAAGTAAAATGCATTTATATCCTTTTATCCGATATTGCAGTTTGTAGCCCAGTAATAAGAAAGCTTCCAACTAAACTTGCTATGCCTACAAAAAGAGGCACTAAAGATAGCTTTAATTCCATTATGTAATAATAAAGAAGCAAACCTAAAATCGCGTATTTAGTTACCAAGATACCAATTGTTATAGCAACAGGTTTTTTATCCAAAATGCGCCGCCAAAGCAGAGAAAGTAGGGCAAAGTTCAATGTTATTAAAAAAGCCCCTGCTAAAAAGCCAAAAATCTGAGATGCATCAACAAAAAACAAGATGATTCCACATACTGCAACCATAAGTGCTTGGGTTTTAAAAACGCCCTTAAGACTGGGCATTATCGTCATTCATGAGGGCTTTAAGACGAACAATAAGGCGTATAAAGCCCAAAATACAACCCGCCACAGCCCCAATTGAAGTATATAGGCTTCCCGCATCAAAATGCGTATCGGCGAGACTCCCCAACCATAAAAGTACAAGTACAGTTACAGCCAGTTCCGTGACGCTTAAAATGATTACTCCGTAAGTTTTAGTCAAAACCTTACTCTCGCTTTCGAGCTTTACGCCTTAAGATGCTTTTTATTTTTAACTCAATAACATCAGGGTGTGGATATGTATTTTTGATTTCTTCAAGCTCTTGAACCGCATTATCCCAATCTTTTTTATCTTCATAGGCCAATGATTTATTTAATTTCACTCTAAAAAGCTCTTCATTGGAGGCAAATTGTTTTTCGATTTGGTCATATATGGCCACGGCGTCATCTATCTTTTTTAAAGCTAAATAGGAATCTGCCTTGAGCATCATCATTTCAAAGACTTTTGGATCCTGGGGATTGTTGTTTAAAAACTCATTCACCTCTGAAATGGCTTGATCAAAATTTGCGAGATAATAATACGAGCGGCCCAATCTTAATCGATAATCAGCGGCCTCTTCTTTAGAGGGAGCCGCCTGAAGAAGTCTTTGATATTCAATAATGGCTTGGGTGTAATTGTTTATCTTTTCATAAAATACTTCGGCCAATTTTTGTTGTGCCCATTTAATTTCTGTACTTTTTTGACTATGTAAAACCAAATGCCTGAAAAAAAACACAGCCTTTTCATAGTTTTTTAAATCATAGAGACAAACACCGGCACCAAGGCGAGCTGCTTCAATGCCCGTGGGTGAATCAGGAGCATACTTAACGGCGCGCTCGTACTCTTCAGCGGCTTCTTGCCAATGCCTGTTTTTTTGAAAGTTTTTTGCAGAAGAAAGAAGGCGTTTTTCTAAAGAAATTTTTGGTAAAAAAAGAACAACTGCAAGGGCGATGATAACTCCAAGTCCCGCAATCAATGCCCTGTGTTTTTTTACTTTTGCTAACATTTATATCAGGCGTGTCCCGCCGTAGTTTCATCTTCTTCTTCTTGATCTTCGATAACCGGAGCAAGACTTACCACTTTTTCGCTCACATCAACTTTTAGAAGTCTCACACCCTGTGTATTACGACCAATAACAGAAATGTTTCTACATGGCATACGAATGACCTGACCACCGTCAGTGATCAGCATTAAATCATCTTCGTCTTTGACCATTCTGGTTCCAATCACGACTCCCACTTTATCAGTAGTTTTTTGAGTGATGATTCCAACGCCACCGCGACTTTGTGTGCGGTACTCATCAATTGTAGTTCGCTTGCCGTAACCGTTTGAAGTAACAGCGAGTACAGTACCTTTGTTGTCTTTATTAAAAATTTCCATACCGACAACACTGTCGTCTTTACCTACATTAATGCCTTTTACGCCCCGTGCAGCGCGCCCCATGGCTCTAACTTCTGTTTCATCAAAGCGAATCGACATACCCTCAGACGTTGAGAGAAATATATCTGATTTTCCATCAGACAATTTAGCGTCAATAAGTTCGTCATCAAGATCAGTAGTGACAGCGATAATTCCGTTGTTGCGAATATTTGCAAATTGTTCAAGCTCGGTTTTTTTGATGATCCCTTTTTTCGTGACCATAACAACGTTTCCACCCTCAGCAAGATTTCTGATTGGTAAAATGGCTTTAATTTTTTCGTTGTTACCAAGATTTAAAACGTTGGCAATGGCTTTTCCTTTTGCAGCTCGAGAAGCTAGGGGAAGCGCATGAACTTTCACGCTATAAACCTTGCCTTTATCGGTGAAGCACAAAAGAAGACTGTGTGTACTTGTAACAAAAAGGCTTGTAACAAAATCTTCTTCTCTTGTTTCCATTCCCTTTGTACCTTTACCACCGCGTTTTTGACTACGATAAAGATCAATGGGGTTTCTCTTGATGTATCCTGTGTGAGTGATCGTAACGACCATCTCTTGATCTTCAATGAGATCCTCGTCTTCAAGCTCTTCAGCTTCAGCAATAATTTTTGTGCGTCTTTTATCGCCAAATCTGTTTTTGATATCAACAAGTTCATCACGAACGATTCCGAAAATAAGTTTTTCATCGCCCAAGATTTCTTTGATCTTTTTAATGAATTCTAAAACCTCTTTATATTCAGCGATGATCTTATCTCTCTCGAGACCCGTGAGGCGTTGTAATCTCATTTCTAAAATAGCATTGGCTTGTACTTCTGAAAATTTAAAACCCGCTTTTAAGGCAATGCGTGCTTCTTCAGCATTTTTTGATTTTTTAATTGCGGCAATGACTTCATCAATACTTTCGAGTGCTAGTTTTAACCCCTCTAAAATATGAGCGCGCTCTTGGGCTTTTTTAAGTTCAAAAATACTTCGTCGAACCACAACCTCACGGCGATGAGCAACAAAAGCTTTGAGCATTCCTTTGAGATCAAAAATTTTAGGTTGGCCATTATCAAGTGCCAACATGATAATTCCAAATGTTGTTTGAAGTTGGGTATGTTTAAACAGACGATTTAATACAACGTTTGCAGCATCACCTTTTTTAATCTCGATGACCATGCGCATACCTTCGCGTGAACTTTCATCGCGAATATCTGAAATACCTTCGATTTTTTTATCTCGCACTTGATTGGCGATATCTTCAATAAGTTTTGCTTTATTAACCATGTAAGGAAGTTCTGTTACAATAATTTGTTCTCGATCGCCCTTACGCTCTTCTATTTCAGCAGCTGCGCGCATGCTGATAATACCTTTGCCTGTTGTGTAGGCTTGGCGGATGCCCTTTTTTCCTGTGATGTAACCTGATGTTGGAAAATCTGGGCCAGGAATAATTTTAAGCAAATTTTCAATTGGTAAATTTGGCTCTTCAATTAAAGCTAAACAGCCGTCAATAACCTCAGTCAAATTATGTGGAGGAATATTGGTCGCCATACCAACAGCAATACCAGAGCTACCATTTACAAGAAGTGTTGGGACTTTAGCTGGCAAAACAAATGGAACTTCTAATGTGTCGTCATAGTTGGGGCCAAAATCTACAGTCTCTTTATCGATATCAGATAAAATTTCTTCGGCAAACTTGGTCATGCGAATTTCTGTGTACCGCATAGCTGCTGCAGAATCGCCGTCGATAGAGCCGAAGTTACCTTGGCCGTCAACGAGGGGGTAACGCATTGAAAAATCTTGCGCCATACGAACAATTGTATCGTAAATTGCGGAGTCACCATGGGGATGATATTTACCCATTACCTCGCCCACGATACGGGCAGATTTTTTAAAAGGTTTGTTATGAAGATTTCCGTGTTCCCACATTCCAAATAAAACACGTCTGTGAACGGGCTTTAGACCATCGCGCACATCTGGTAGTGCTCGGCCTACGATAACGCTCATCGAATACTGAAGATATGCACTGCGCATTTCTGTTTCGATATTTATTGGAACTACATTTGTCCTTACGGGAGTTTTATCGTCCATCGCGTCCTCTTAAAAACCGATTAAATGTCTAATTCTTTTACTTGAAGCGCATTGTCTTCAATAAATTTTCTACGTGGCTCAACGGCATCGCCCATGAGCACGCTAAAAATTGCATCGGAGGCCACAGCATCTTCTATTGTGACCTGCAATAAAGTTCTTCGATCAGGGTCAAGTGTGGTTTCCCAAAGCTGTTCAGGATTCATCTCACCTAATCCTTTGTAACGCTGAATGTATTGTCCGCGCTTACTTTCAGTGATGAGGTATTTTCCAAAATCAAGATAACTTTCAAATTCTGATTCTGTTTCTTTCATTTTAACTTTGACGGGGAGTGGAGAGAATTCCACAAATGACTTCCAAAGATTTCTCATTTCAAGAAACTCTGGTGATTCTAAAAGTTCACTATCAACTGTTGTAATCATATTGACCGCATTTCTAACGGTGGCGATTTCAACTTTTGAACAGCTGTGTTCTTTATCTTCGATCACTTTATAATTAAAATCCGTTAAACCCGGTGCAGTTTTAAGTAGATCGGTTTTCATTTTTAAAAGTGAGCTATCAAGTTTTACTTTATTAGCAAGCACACCTTGTGAATCCCAACCATCACTCACCATGTAGTAAAGCGCATCTTTGTCATAGAGTGCTGAAAGTGCCTTTAAAAGTCTTTCGAATTTCTGAATTTTTGTAGTTATGGTTTTTAACGTCTTTTTATCAATTGCGATTTTAGCTGATTTAATTGTGACGTCTTCAAGACCCGCACTTAAAAGATAATCGGTGAGTTCAACTTCGTTTTTAATATAACGTTCATTTGAACCTTTTTTAACTTTAAACAAGGGTGGTTGCGCAATGTAGAGATAACCGCGCTCAACAATTTCAGGCATTTGCCGATAAAAGAAAGTCAAAAGAAGTGTACGAATATGAGATCCGTCAACGTCGGCGTCAGTCATAATTACAACTTTATGATATCTAATTTTATCGATAGAAAAATCTTCTTTACCAATTCCTGTGCCCATTGCCGAGATGAGCATTTTAATCTCTTCGTTAGATAACATTTTATCAAATCGCGCTTTTTCAACGTTTAAAATTTTACCTTTTAAAGGAAGGACAGCTTGGTTTTTTCTATTACGTCCTTGTTTTGCAGAACCGCCGGCTGAATCACCCTCAACCAAATATAATTCACAAAGTGCTGGGTCACGCTCTTGGCAATCAGCCATTTTACCTGGCAAGCTACCACCATCTAATGCAGATTTTCTTCGCGTGAGTTCACGTGCTTTTCTAGCAGCCATACGTGCACGAGCTGAGTCGACACACTTTTGCGTAATTGTTCGTGCGATTCCAGGATTGCGATCTAAAAAATCTGAGAACTTGTCATTTACAAGCGCTTCAACAAGACCTTTGACCTCGCTGTTACCAAGTTTTGTTTTTGTTTGACCTTCAAATTGCGGTTGAGGAACTTTAACACTTACAACAGCTGCTAATCCTTCACGAATGTCATCACCCTCAAGAGATTCTTTAATGTCTTTAAGTAAGTTTGCTTTTTGAGCATAACTATTCATGCTTCGTGTGATTGAAGTTTTAAAACCAATAAGATGTGTTCCACCTTCAATTGTGTTGATGTTGTTGCAATAAGTAAAAATTGATTCTGAATAAGAATCATTCCACTGCATACAAATTTCAACTTCTACACCATCTTTTGTTCCGCTAAAAAATATCGGTGGATTATGAAGTTTTGTTTTTGATTTATTAATAAATTCTACGAACTCTCTAATCCCACCTTCGTAAAAAAACTCTGTAGACTTTGCAGTTCGCTCGTCTTTGAGAATAATTTTAATTCCTGCATTTAAAAACGCAAGTTCACGGAGGCGATTTGATAAAGTATCTTGATTATATTCAAGTACTGTAAAAATAGTTGAATCAGGCTTGAAGGTGATTTTGGTTCCTGTTTTATCAGTTGTGCCTACTGATTTTAATGGCGCTTGAGGGACACCAATTTTATATTGCTGTTTCCAAACCTTGCCATCGCGTTTGATTTCTAAATTTAAAACTTCAGAAAGTGCGTTTACAACACTCGCACCAACACCATGTAGACCACCTGAAACTTTATAAGTATCTGAATCAAATTTTCCGCCTGCATGAAGTACTGTTAAAACAACTTGTGCTGCAGAAACACCTTCACCTTTATGCATATCTACTGGAATGCCACGACCATCATCTTCACAAGAAATAGAATTATCAGCATGAATTATTACTTCGATATTTTTACAGTGACCAGCAAGTGCTTCATCAATTGAGTTATCAACAAGTTCATAAACTAGATGATGAAGACCGCGCGCTGAAGTATCGCCGATATACATACCCGGTCGTTTTCGTACAGCCTCTAAACCTTCAAGGACTTTAATTGAGTCCGCTGAGTAAGAATTAGGTTTGGGCTCTGTATTTGCCATTTTATTTCTTCCTTTAATCTCTTAGGTCTATCAGTTTCAGGCCATGTTAGGTTTTTAACCGACCCGCCTCTACGTGAAATACTGAACACCCCTGTAGCACCTGTGTATGATCTGTTGTCGTTAAAAAAGTCTGCGCATTGTGAGCTCGTAAAAAATCGACGAGAAAGCGCCTTTTTTTTTCATCAAACTCACTTAAAACATCGTCTAAAAGTAGTAGTGGATAAGACTCAAAAGCCTTCCCATGATACACGATCTCAGCTATTTTGAAAGACAAAATTAAGGCTCTTTGTTGACCTTGTGAACAGAAAATTCGAGAGTCATTCCCATTAAATAAGAAACTTAAATCATGGCGGTGGGGGCCCGTCAAAGTCACCCCCAAAGCCTCCTCACTTATACGCCGCGATGAATCTAAAATTTCATCTTTTAATCTTTGATGAATCGCTTCTAAATTTCGTTCTTTCCAGGGCTCATCATGGCTTTCATAGGCAAACTCTAAAGAACATTTTTCGCCCATAATCAGCGAAAGTGTTTCTTGCGCATGGGGTAAAATCGTATCTAAAAATCTAAGTCTTAAAAAAGTGATTTCAGTAGCAGCCTGTAAAAACCCCGCATCAAGACTTTCTAAGATCCCACGGCCTTTATTAGGAACTATCAGACCCATCTTAATTTGTTTCAGACAGGCATTTCTTTGGCGCAGTGCTTTTGAAAATCGGGTAAACGCTAACGGAGCCTCTGAAGATATTTGATAGACCGCTTGGTCAACCAGTTCTCTTCTTAAATCCGGTCCAAATTTTATAGCTCCCAAACTTTCTGGGCTAAAAACGACTGTTCTTACTTGTCCTACAAACTTACTCGGTGACACTTGTTTTTCATTTAACGTGAGTTGCCGGTGCCCCTTTGATAAGCGAACTTTTAAATTTTTTTGACTAGTTTTACCTGAAATAGAAGAAACATGGGCTTCAAGTTGAGCAGACTCATGGCCTCGTTGAATAAGATCAAGAGTTGTTGCCGTACGAAAACTTCTCAATGTGGATATGTGGAAAATTCCCTCAATTATACTTGTCTTACCTTGAGCATTATCCCCAACAAAATAATTAAGAACAGGCCCAGGTGTAAAATCAATTTCAGTAATATTTCGGAATTGGCGAAAGCTAAGTCGATCTACGCGCACTACTTATTTAAATGCGCATCGGCATTACAACACAAGTATAGCTTGCATCGTTAGCCGGCCTCAAAATTCCAGGGGAGAGTTGATCGTTAAGTTCAATATCAACTTCTTCGTCTTGAATATTATTTAAAATATCCATGAGATATTTTGCATTAAAACCAATTTTCATTGAATCGCCGTTATAACGAACATCAATCTCTTCTTTTGCATCACCAATTTCAGGATTGTTAGAATAAATTTCCATTACGTTTTTTGTAATTGAAAGTGTGATGCCTTTACTTTTTTGATTTGAAAGTAAAGATACTCTACGCAAACTTGAAAGTAGTTCATTTCTTGAAACTGCAATTCGTTTAAGTAATCTAGCAGGAATTAATTGTTGATAATTAGGATATTTGCCATCGATTAATCGAATTAATAAAACTGTATTTTCTCTCTTAACTACAAGATGTGATCCTTCAAAGGCCATCTCTAATGTACCTTCTGCACCATCAAGAAGTTTTCTCAATTCATGGAGACCTTTTTTGGGGATAATAACTCCCTCTGCAGCTTTATTTCCGGGAAGTGATACTTCTACTTTTTTATCAATCAAACTTAAACGATGTCCATCAGTGGCGACCATTCTAAAACTTGTTCCACTGTCGCTTGTTGTTCTTTCAAAATATACTCCATTAAGGTGATAACGAGTTTCGTCATTACTCACTGAGTAAATTGTCTTTTCAATCATATCGTGAAGGATTTGACCTTGAACACGTACGAAATCTTTTGTTTCGTATTGCGGGAATGCAGGAAATTCATCAGCTGCAGAACCAACAATATTAAAAACAGCTTTTTTATTTTTTAGCTCTACCCAGTTATTACTTTTCTTTAAAACCTGAACTGTATTGTCTGAAAGTTCTTTTACTAGATCAAAAAGATTTTTAGCACTTACCGCTACTTTACCTTCAACTTCAACATTTGCACTTACTTCATCTTTTATACTTACCTCAAGATCAGTTGCAAAAATTGAAACTTTACCTTTTTCTGCAACTAATAGTGCGTTTGACAAAATAGGCATCGTATTTCTTTTCTCGATGATATTTTGTGTCTTTTGAAGAAGATTAAGAAAATCACTTTTTTGAATCTCGAACTTCATGCCTTTTTGGCCTCTCTTATATTACTATTAGATGTTAATAAAAAAACTAGTAGTAGTAGTAGTTGCTGTGGAAAACTCCAAATTCATTTAAACACTGAAAACTACATAAAAAAATCGCATAAGTAAAAACTAATATAACAATTTAAGAGCTCTATTTTTGTGTAGAACTTTTCATAAAAGTTTTCCACAAAGCTTATTCACATGCTTATTCACAACTCACAAAAGGTTCCATTGTGAATTGTTTATAAGGGTTTCTAAGCGATTGACATTACTCTTGAAATCAAAATCATCTAGAAGCAAAGTTGAAACCTTCTCTTCGGCATGTAAAACGGTCGTATGATCTCGATTTCCAAACGCTCGGCCGATCTCAGCATAACCAAGCCCTAAATGTTTACGCGCCAAGTACATAGCAATTTGGCGTGGACGAACAACTGTCTTCACCCGGGTTTCTGATTTTAGGTCACGCGCGGTCAGACTAAAATTCTCAGCCACAATGCGCTGAAGCTCATCGATTGTAAGCCCCTTTTTTTGCTGTTGAAGTGTAGCCGCAAAAACCTCTTTAGCTAAATCTGCAGTAACCGCAACACCTCTAAGCTCTGAATACATACGAATGGTTGCAAGATTACCCTCAAGTTCACGAACACTCTTTTTTGATATTTGTGCGATAAGACCAATAACATCGTCTGGAATAAAAACCCCAGTCCTTTCAGCCTTATAACGAAGGATAGCCATTCTAGTTTCAATATCTGGTGGGTGGATATCCACAGTTAATCCCCACTCTAAACGAGTGCGAATACGGTCTTCTAAGCCATCCATTTCGCGTGGCAATTTATCACTTGCTACAACGACTTGTTTTCCAGCGTCGTGAAAAGCATTAAATGTATAAAAGAACTCTTCTTGTGTGGAGTTTGTGCGAGCAATGACGTGGATATCATCCACAATTAAAAAATCATAACGTTCACGATAACGTTGTCTGAATTTATCCATCTGATTGTGGCGAATGCCTGTAACGACATCATTTAAAAAGCGCTCACCAGAAACATAACAAATTCTCATGTGCGGATACTTTTCTCGAACAGCATTTCCCACGGCATTAAGAAGATGTGTTTTTCCTGTTCCTGATGGGCCGCATACAAAGAGTGGGTTTACGTTTTTTCCAGGTTTTTCAGAAATTGAATGACAAGCTGCGTGTGCAAATTGATTTCCTTGCCCAACGACAAATGTACTAAAGGTGTATTCAGGATTTAAAATATCTCGTCTTGGGATACCAGTTTCTTCTGGAGGCTTTGTTTTTTGAAGTTCTTGAAGAGAAACAACTTGTTGAGGGACTTCTTCGTCTTCAGTTTCTGGTTTTAAACAGACAACTAATTCAATACGAAAAGGCGGAGCCACTTGAGAAGACACCGCTTTTTCAAGATCGGGCATGAAATTGGCGTAAATCCAATCTTTATAGATAGGGCCGGGCACGCCGATTTTAAGAGTTTTACCTACAGCAGTCTCGTCGATAGCTTCAAGTGATGTTGTTTCTAGCCACGTATTATATTGGCGCTCATTGGTATTACTTCTTAGAACGGAGTGAACCTTTTCCCATAGTTCGTTATGCGATATCATTATCGACACATCCCCTTAGTTGAGATGGTTCGTAACAGAATTGTGGATAACTTTCAAGAAGCGTCTGGAATGTGGATAAGCGGCTATAAGCTTTGAGAGGCTATGGTCACATCCTTGACAAACCCAAGGGAAACATGGTTTTATCTGCATCCTTCGGTTCATTTTGTTTTTGAGACGTAAATAATATTGTCGTAATCGCAGTTAAGAGGATTTAGTCATGAAACGCACATTTCAACCAAGCAGACGTAAACGTATAAGAACACATGGTTTTTTAGTAA
Source organism: Oligoflexia bacterium (assembly GCA_034439615.1). NCBI lineage: Bacteria > Pseudomonadati > Bdellovibrionota > Oligoflexia > Oligoflexia bacterium. Next base: position 105,327 of record JAWXAT010000031.1, read on the forward strand.
GAATGGCCACTAAAAATGGTCGTGCTGTATTAAGCCGTCGTCGAGCAAAAGGGCGCAAACGTCTTGCCCCAACAATTAGCGCAAAATAAAGAAATTCCAAAACGACACCTTCGAAAAAGAGCCGACTACCTTAAAACGTACAAAGGCTTTAGCGTTCGAAGGCCAATGCTGGCGCTCTATGCAAGATCCAACGGGTTAGCCAGTCATCGCTTCGGGTTCACTGTTCCAAAAGTTACTGGGACAGCGGTTATTCGAAATCAATTCAAGCGATGGAGTCGTGAATTTTACAGAAATACGGATCTTTCTGCGCTTAATGAATCCTTGGACCTCCATGTTTATGTCGGGAACAAGAGAATGAAAAAGGAAGTATATAAAAGTGTTCAGTTTAAAGAATTTCAAGCACAACTCAACCAAGCACTTCAATTTGTTATCAAAAATTTTAAGTAATATGGCCATCGTTTTAATCGACATTTATAGATACGTTTTTGCAGGTCTATTTGGTGGTCGATGTCGCTTCACACCCTCTTGTAGCTGTTACGCGCGTGATGCTTTTTCTGCGTTTGGTTTTTTAAGAGGCCTTTTTTTAACTACGAAACGGTTGAGTCGTTGCCACCCCTGGGGCGGATATGGTTATGAGCCCTTGGTGACGAATAAAGCTGGAGAAAGAGATCATGGAACAAAAATCACCCTTTGATGGAAAAACGATCATCATCATTATTCTCTGCATGGGCATTTGGTGGAGCTGGCAACAACACTTACAAAAAAAATATCCACACATCATGGGCCCGCAAGCTACAAATCAAGCGGCTCCTCAACAGCCAGCAGCACCGCAAAATGCTGGCATAGCTCAAGCACCCGGAGCGCCAACATCTCCAACGGCTGCAAACATTAGTATTCCTGTTTTTACTAAATCCACAGGAATTGAAAAAAAATGGACATACGAAAATGATTTTTGGCGCGTGGTTGTCTCAAGTTTTGGCGGGCGAGTATCTGAAGTTCAATTAAAAAAATATACTGATGGCGCAGGTAAAATGATCACTATCATTTCGCCTGAATTGCCCGGAGTTTTACTAACAAGTATTGATGGTGGTAATTCGATTCCTTCAAACCTTGAATATACAATTAATCCAATCTCTACAGAAAAAGTTGAATTGGTTGGTAAGACACAAAATGCCGTAATTAAGAAAACCTTAACCATGAACCCAGATAAATATGTGGTTAAAGCACGCATTGAAGTGCAAGGTAAGCTTGATGGCGTTAAAAGGGTTAATGTTGATTTAGTTGATTCATCACCATTAGAGGCGTCACTTCCTAATAAAGCGATGTCGTTTTTGACTCCAGGTTCAGGAGCAGAGATTAGAGAATATTTTATTAGTCACGGATCAAAACACGCACGTGATGTGGTATCTCCTGATGAAGCGCCTGAAAACAAATATGAACAAACACATTTTGCAGCATTAGGGACTCGCTATTTTACAGCTCTGTTATTTAATCGCGCTCCTGTTTTGCCCGAAGCTCAAGAGTTTAGAGCGCAAAATAATTCAGTGCTTCGTTTAAGTTATCCGGTTTTAGAACCCTCAAATACACTGACATATGATCTTGATCTATATGCTGGTCCAAAAGCATTAACTGAACTTGGTCAGGTTGATAAACAAGCTACAGAGCTTGTAGATTTTGGAATGTTCTCTTGGATTGCGATTCCACTTCTTCAATTAATGAGATGGTTTTATACTGTTTTTCAAAATTGGGGATTAGCAATCATTGCACTAACAATACTTGTAAGGCTTGTTACATTTCCTTTCACTTACGTGTCTTACAAATCAATGCAATCAATGCAAAAGATTCAACCTGAAATCGCAAGGCTTAAAGAAGTACATAAAGACAACACACAGTTATTAAATCAAGAAATGCTTAAACTCATGCGAGAAAATAAAGTAAACCCCATGGGTGGTTGTATACCAATGCTTTTACAGCTTCCGATTTTTTGGGCACTTTATCAGGTTTTACAAAACTCAATTGAGCTTTATCATGCGCCCTTTTATGGATGGATCCATGATTTGAGCCAAAAAGATCCTTATTATGTATTGCCCGTGCTCATGGGTATTGTGATGTTCATTCAACAAAAAATGACTCCCAATACGATGGATCCCACACAAGCTAAGATAATGCTCATTATGCCAGTGTTTTTTGCATTCATTATGTTGAGCGTTCCTAGCGGATTAACTTTGTATATTTTTATAAGTACACTTTTTGGAATTATCCAACAAATGTCAATGATGAGTGACCGTGCGGGAAACAATCAAGTGGTTGTACGGCGCGTATAAATTTAGAAAGGAAAGATTAATGGCCAATTTTTTTACCAAATTATTCGGAATAGGCAAGAGCGGCGGTTCACCTGAAGAGGCAATTCAAAAAACCTTAGACGGAGTTCTTGACCACGGCGGATTTAATCTTAGTTATGAAGTCGAGGAAACCGAAGAGGGTTTTCTTGTAAACTTCTCTGGCGATGATGCAAAACTACTTACTTCAAAAGATGGGTTGTTGCTTGATTCTTTTCAAGTCTTTATCAAGAGAATGCTCCAACATCGTTTTGCTGATAAAAAAATTGATTTGCTCGTTGATAGCGAGGGTTTTATGGCAACCTCAGCATTAGAGTTAAAAGATTTAGCAGATAAACTTAAAGAAGTGGTTATTGATAAGGGTCAACCTTCATACGTTCGTGCACTTGCCCCTCGTGATAGAAAAATTGTACACAGGCATTTAGCTCTTGATGGCCGTGTAAAATCACAAAGTATTGGTGAAGGGTTTTGTAAGAAAATTAAAATCACCTTGGTACGAGCGGGAGCTAATCCAACCCAAAATAATAGAGCTCAATACGAGTTGTAAATGTTGGGTGATAACGAAACAATTGCAGCCATCGGAACGGCGAAAGGTGTTGGAGCTCTAGGGATCATCAGAGTCTCTGGGCTTCACACGCCTGAAATATTAGCCCGTTGTTTCGCGAGCAAACAATTCAAAGTACAAGAATCTCACACCGCAAGTTTTGGAGTTTGGAAAAACCCACGGACACAAGAACCTGTTGATGAAGTTGTCGTTGTTAATTTCACTCAAGGGCGTGGGTATACTGGCGAAGCCGCGGCTGATATTATTTGCCACGGTGGGGTTCAAGTAACAGAGCTTGTTTTAAATGCAACACTTGATGCTGGCGCAAGACTTGCTCGCCCGGGTGAATTTACTTATCGAGCCGTAATGAACGGGAGACTTGATTTATCTCAAGCAGAAAGTGTCTTAGAAATTATTTCTGCAAAATCACCAAGAGCCGCAGCCCTTGCGTTAAAAAATATTCAAGGCGCATTGTCTGAAAAAGCAACTCACATTGAAGCAGAGCTGATTTATCTTTTGGCAAATCTAGAGGCTTCAATTGATTTTACGACAGAAGATATTCAACCCGTATCCTTGGTTGAAATGAATCAACGTTTAGAAAAAAGTTTAGATATTACAAAGCAACTTCTTAAATCATATGTCTCAACTCAAGTTGTGACCAGCGGGCTTCGCATGGCTATTATTGGTAAGCCTAACGTTGGCAAATCAAGTCTTATGAATTCATTGTTGGGCAAAAAAAGAAGTATTGTGGCCGATCTTCCGGGCACCACACGAGATACAATTGAAGCTGAGTTTTCATTAGACGGATATCTTTTTAAGGCAATTGATACAGCTGGTTTAAGACAATCAGATAATTCTATCGAAAAAGAAGGCATTCAAAGGTCTTTAGATGAAATGACTTCTTCTGATTTAGTTTTGTATATCGCCGACGCAACTGTTGGTCTACAAAACGAAGACATTGAACATCTCAAAAATATTGGTTCAAAAAATGCGATCATTTGTTTTAACAAAGCAGATTTAAAAGGATTAGAAATTTCTCAAGAATTAGAAAAGTCTGGGCTGTTAGAATTTCCGACTGTTAAAACTTCCGCAGTCACAGAAAATGGAATTGATGAATTAAAAAACAAATTACTCTCTCTCATTCATCAATCATCTAATTCAGAAATGAATTCAGTAGTCTCAACACAAAGACAAAAAGAAGCATTAGAAGGTGCGCTTACGCACATGAGTAAAGCAAGTTCACTGATGCGAGAAAATGCATCTCCTGAATTTATTGCGTTTGAATTAAAAGAAGCGCTTTTAAAAACTCAATCGCTCTTGGGCAAAAATGTTGGAGACGATGTTATGGATCAAGTCTTTAAACAATTTTGCATTGGTAAATGACGATGAGTTCAAATCAATTTGATGTAATTGTAGTTGGTGCAGGACACGCGGGTTGTGAAGCAGCTCTTGCGAGTGCACGGCTTGGTTTAAAAACTGCGATTATTACTACTAACATTGATCATATTGCTTACATGTCATGTAACCCAGCTGTTGGGGGCCTTGCAAAGGGTCACATTGTTCGAGAAATAGACGCTTTAGGTGGAGAAATGGGCGTTAATACTGACAAAGCGACCATACAATTTAAACGACTTAATACAAAAAAAGGCCCCGCAGTAAGGGCATCTAGATCACAATGTGATAAGTCGCTTTATTCTCAATTTATGAAAGATGTAATTTTCTCAACACAAAATTTATTTTCACTTCAAGCCGAAGTAAAACGTCTCGCCCTTGATGGTTCAAAATGTGTTGGTATTATTACAGAAAAAAACGAAACCATTTTTGCTAAAGCCACGGTGATTACGACTGGTACTTTTATGAATGGCGTAATGCACGTTGGATTAAAACAAGAAAGCGGCGGACGCGCTGGTGATAAAGCAAGTATCGGGCTTAGTGAACATCTTAAGGAATTAGGGTTTACGGTAACGCGACTTAAAACCGGTACACCGGCAAGACTTCATAAAAGAAGTATTGATTGGAGTAAAACCACTCCACAACCAGGGGACAAAACATTTTATCCATTTAGTCGAAAGACTGCGGGTCTTAATCTTCCACAAATAGAATGTTTTCTTTCTTATACGAATGAAAAAACCCATGAAATTATTCGTAAGAACCTTGATCGATCCCCTCTTTATTGCGGACTCATCGAAGGTGTTGGACCAAGGTATTGCCCGAGCATTGAAGATAAAGTTGTGCGCTTTGCAGACAAAGATAGGCATCAAACTTTTTTAGAACCCGAAGGGCTTGATTCTGATTTGATTTATGTTCAAGGGATGTCTACAAGTTTGCCCGTTGATGTGCAGTATGATTTTTTAAGAACAATTCCCGGTTTAGAAAATGTTGAAATCATTCGCCCCGGTTATGCTGTTGAATATGATTTTATTCATCCAACACAGCTTCAAAAAACTCTTGAAACAAAAGCCATTGAAAATCTTTTTCTTGCAGGTCAAGTGAACGGGACCAGCGGTTATGAAGAGGCCGCGGGCCAGGGCTTTTGGGCAGGTGTGAATGCTGCACAGAAAATTCTTGAAAAAGAATCTATGATTCTTAGACGAGACCAAGCCTATCTAGGTGTACTGATCGATGATCTCGTTACAAAGGGAACTCAAGAACCCTACCGAATGTTTACGTCTAGGGCAGAATATCGACTTTTATTAAGAGAAGATAATACACTTGAAAGACTTTTGTCTGAAGGTAAGCGGCTTGGTCTGGTTTCAGATCGTGAGTTTGAAGCATACGAAAAGGTGCAAACTGAGTTTGATGAAATGAGACAGAAACTAAAATCTACAGTGATTGTTCCTAATGAAGAGAATTTAAAAAAACTCGACGCAATTGATACGCCGCGCATTGTTAAGCCAACTACTCTTGAAGAGCTGTTAAGAAGAGAAGAAATTGTTTTTGAAAATTTAAAAACGTTTGACGCTGAAATTAATGCAGATGGTCAAGTAATCGAGAAGGTTGAAATTGCAGTTAAGTACGAAGGCTATATTAAAAGACAAAACGAATTAGTTGAACAATCTCAAAGACTTGAAAATTTTAAAATTCCTGATAACTTCAATTTTCACAAAGTTACTGGATTTTCAAATGAAGAAAGAGAAAAACTAACGCACATTAAACCGATTACAGTTGGGCAAGCTTCGAGAATCTCAGGTGTTAATCCTTCTGCAATTCAAGCTTTGTTGATACATTTAAAAGGTAAAGAGAAACTTAGAAACATTTCTTCACTTTAAGTAAGTCATCTAAATGAGGTCATTATGGCAAACGCAGCACAATGGAGAATTAGAACTTGGTTTCCAGACCTTGATGAAAGGGCTTGTGAGCGATTACGTATTTTTCAGTTAGAACTAATTCGAGTTCATCAAATTATATCTCTCATCTCTGCAAACACCTCTGAATTTGCAGATCGACTTCATTTTGCAGACTCAATACTAGGATGTCGCCTAATTTTGCCCCAGATACTAAAAGAAAAGGAAATTTGGGATCTTGGTTCAGGTGGTGGATTCCCCGGAGTTATAATGGCAATCTTGCGACCCGATCTTCGCGTACTATGCATTGATACAGATGAGAAAAAAACCGAGTTTATTAAAAACACAGCTAAAAGACTTGAACTAGACAATCTGACTGCGCGTAAATCAAGAGTAGAAGATATTGAAAAAGGCTCGATCTCTTGTGCGATGGAGCGTGGACTTGGATCAGTTGAGCGAAACTTAGGATTTGGTACAGAGCCATTTAGTTTAAACTGTCTTTTCTTTCATTTTAAGGGTTTAGAGTGGGAAAAAGAGATCTTAATTCAACCAAAAGTGATTTCCACGTGGAACATTTCAGTTTTAGGGCACTATAACCTACCCACAGGAGATGAGACTCCTAAGTATCAAGCTCCTGACGTCAAAACCATTGTATTAACTAAAAAAATTAAATAATTCGAATTAATGTGAAGCAGATGTTGGTAGTCTTTTTTTGATTCGATTTTGTGGATCCCACTCCCGAGGAGCATTTTTTAAGCGTTTTTCTACTAAATATAGGCTGTATTCATCAGTATCGGGCCACGGTTTTTTCTCTTCAAAGACTTTAGGATAGATTTTTCGAACCTCTTTTAAGCGCGAATTCGTTTTTATGGCTAAATAGCGGTAATTCTCTTCCATTTTATCTAATTTATTGAGGAATCGATAATAATCACTATGCGCATCTTGCTTCTGCTTAGAACGAATTGGCGCAGTCTCGTATTCTTGCTTAGTTTTAGCTAATTCTTTTTGTTCGGATCTAATTTTCTGCAGTAAAGCATCTTTATCTTTTTTGAGATCTATATAAATAGGATCTACGCTCTCAGGGTGCGAAAGCGGTCTATTACAACCTGTACATAAAATTAAAATGGCTAGAGCCATTAATAATGAACGGTTCATTCCATTTAATTAATCGGTATTTCAATTTTAAAACTTTATAGGACCAAGGAATGTTCCACGTGGAACAAATTGAGGTATTCAGACTCCAACCGACTCCAATCGGTAACGAAATGATGAGAATTTGGATATTTATCATTAGAAAAGTTGCATTTAATTTCTACCCTGTAATAATGGATTCAGATTAAACGCCAAAAAAGCCACAGGAGGGTGAATGAGTAGAACAATTTGCATAGCCAATCAAAAAGGTGGCGTAGGCAAAACAACCACTTCGGTTAACCTTGCAGCGTCACTAGCCAAATCTGGTAAGTCAGTACTACTCATAGATTTAGATCCACAAGGAAATGCCTCCAGTGGGTTAGGCATAAAACGCCATGAATTCAATGATAAGAACATTTATCATGTACTCATTGGCCAAATGAGTATCAACCAAGCCAAAACAGCCACTTCGGTGGCTAACCTCGATCTAGTAGTCGCAAATAGTGATCTAATTGGAGCAGAGATTGAACTTGTTGACGCGGAGAGTCGCGAATACAGATTAAAAAACGCCTTAGTTGAAGTGGCAAACGCCTATCAATTTGTAATTATAGATTGTCCGCCCTCATTAGGACTACTCACTGTAAATGCATTAACTGCCGCAAATACATTTTTGGTTCCACTTCAGTGTGAATACTACGCGCTTGAAGGTTTGAGCCAATTACTCAATACAGCGGGCCTCATTAAGAAGAAATTAAATCCTGACTTACGAATTGAGGGCATTGTACTCACAATGTTTGATGCTCGTAATAATTTAAGTCACCAAGTTGTGAGCGAAATTCAAACTCATTTTGGCGATAAAGTTTTTAAATCAATCATTCCTCGTAACGTACGTTTAAGCGAAGCCCCTAGTCACGGAAAACCAATTTTAGATTATGACGAAAAATCAATCGGTGCTCGTCGTTATTCAGAACTAGCGGATGAACTTGTCCGTCGCATTCAAGGAGTACAACTCAATGGCTGAATCAAAAGAACCTCAAAAGCGCTCATTGGGCCGTGGATTAAGTAGTCTTTTTGGAGATGACGTTGTTGATGAATTTCGAAGCACACCTCCGGGAACGCCGCTTGTGGCGCCACTTTCAGCGCCTATTAAACAAGCATTAACTGCGGAGTTTGCAGATAATATTCCTGATAATCAACGAGTATGGCAAATCGATATTGAGAAACTGGCTGCCAATGTTTATCAACCACGTAAGCAGTTTGTTTCTGAAAAAATTCAAGAACTCGCAGCATCTATTAAAGAAAAAGGAATTTTACAGCCAATCGTTGCTCGTAAAATCGGACAAGATCAATTTGAAATTATCGCAGGCGAAAGACGCTGGAGAGCGGCACAATTAGCTGGATTACAAAAAGTTCCTGTTATTTTAAAGGAAGTACAAAATCAAGAAAGCTTAGAACTGGCACTTATAGAAAATCTTCAGCGCCATGATTTAAATCCCATTGAAGAAGGCGAAGCTTTTCAGCAACTTTGCGATGAATTTGGTCTTAGTCAGCAAGAAGTTGCACAAAAAGTCGGAAAAGATCGTGCAACTGTTGCAAATACGCTGCGTCTTCTTGGTCTTTCTCCAGAGGTAAAGCAAATGCTCGCGCAAGGTGAAATTTCAGCCGGCCATGCAAAAGCACTTTTAGCTTTAACGGATCCGATTAAACAAAGAGAGTTAGCGAAAAAAATAACAAGTGAAAAACTAACTGTAAGAGCCGCTGAGAAGCTTGTCCAAACCGCCACAAAACGCTCGGCCAATGCACAAGGGTTAGAGGTAAATGTTGCGGCCAAGCTAGTCAAAGGTCTTCAAGATGACCTCGCAAAGACCCTAGGAACAAAAGTTGAAATCGCCTACAATAAAGGCCAGGGTACGATATCAGTGAAATTCTACAGCGATGAAGATCTGACTCGCATTATTGAACGCATCAAAAGATAGGAATTAAATTGGCCCACTTTCATATTGTAAAACCACCTCAACCGCCCGAACCAGAAACTGGAACCATTAATGCTGTTTTAGATAAAGGTGCGGAATTTGAAGGAAAGCTTACTTTTGAGGGTACCGTTCGTATTGGTGGAAAATTTAAAGGCGAAATATTTACAAATGACGTGCTTGTGATCAGTGAGGGCGCTGAAGTAACAGCGCAAATTGACGCAGCGGTGGTGATCGTTTCTGGCGTCGTAAACGGAAATATCTTTGCTCGTGAACGTGTTGTTGCGCATCCTCCTGCAGTAATTAGGGGGACAGTTACAACGCCCCGTCTCAGAATTGATGAAGGAGTTGTTTTTGAAGGTTCAACCAGTATGCCTCGAGATAATTAATCACATCTAAGCTCTTGGAAGTTTATAAGAAATTTAGTTGACCGCACCCGCCCTTCCTATGTAAAACCGCAGCCAAAAGCACACACGCTTAATAACCCTTTAACGAAAACGACGGATGGAAATACTCGCACAACTTGGCGTTAACCAAACTCTATGGATACAGCTGGCATTTTTTATTGTCGCCTATCTAATGCTTTCCAATTTTTTATTTAAGCCTTATCGGCGCAATCTAGAATACAGAAAAAAGAATACGAGCGGCACTGTTGAGGAAGCCACAAAACTTACAGCTTCAACAGAAGGTTTGGCGATGGATTATCAAGGTCGCATGAAACGTCATAATGAAAGTGCGGCTGATATATATAATGTTCTAAAGAGCGAGGGTCATGCAGAAGAAGAAAAACTTCTTCTGCAAGCGCGTGAACGTGCAAATTTATTAATTGAGCAGGCTAGAAAAAAAATCAGCACAGACATGGTCACAGCGCGTGAAGGTTTGAGAGCGCAGGTTCCACAATTAAGCAGCACCATAGCTAGTCAAGTATTGGGTCGGGACATCAAGTGATAAAAAATAAAAACAAAGACCGTATTTTTTTACTAACACTTCTCACAGCGATGATTGTTGTTAGCCTTGCAGCATTTGCTGAAAGTGGTAGCCATGCAAGTGGTGCAAATCACGGCGTACCAAAGATTGTTTATTACCAAGCGCTTAATTTTTTTGGTCTTCTAATCATTTTATATTTCGTCGTAAAAAATAAAGTCAGTGGTTATTTTTCTGCTCGTCATAAAACGTTGACTGCGGCGATCACAGAAGCCCAGCGCATGAGAACTGAAGCGGCGAAAATGCATGAAGAGTATTCTGTTAAAATTCAAAATCTTGAGCGTGAAGCCGGGCAAATGCTAGAGCAGATGAAGCTTGAGGGTAAAGAAGCAAAACAAAGATTATTAGATGAAGCGAAAAAACTTGTAGAAAATATCGAGCGTGAAGCAAAAAGAACTGCACAAAATGAACTTGATAGAGCAAAAGCAGAACTTTATGACGACGTACTTCAACAGGCCTTAGATGGTGCTCGCACACTGCTTACCAACACGGTCGTTGATAACGATCAACGACGACTTCAAAAAGAATTCGTAGAGAAAATTGAGGCTGTGCAATGAAATCACAAGAAGCATCACAGCGATATGCTCGCGCGCTCTATAAGCTTGCCGCTGAAACCAAACAAGTAGAGTTAATACTTAATGAAGTTCGCGAATTTAACTTAAGTTTGGAAAAAGACACAGAAGTGCACTCTTTTTTTACGGGGCCTTCGGTGCGATCAGAAAATCAGAAAAAAGTTTTAGACGCACTTTTTGAAAAGAAAAATTTCTCAGAAGCTGTTCGTGGATTTTTATTACTACTCGCAGACAAAAGACGATTTTCTTTATTGCCAGGAATAGTTGCATCTTTAGAGGCTGCGGTTGATGCCTCAAGTGGAATTTCTCGAGGCAGCGTAGAGAGTGCAACTACATTATTTCCTGAGGAAAGACAAAAACTCGAAGCAACAATTTCACGCTATACGGGTAAAAAAGCAGTTTTGGAATACGACGAAAATAAAAAACTCCTTGGCGGCCTTGTCGCTCAAGTGGGTAGCTTTAGATTTGATGACAGTCTTGAGACGCAATTGCGTCTTATGAAAGATGCTTTAAAAAATAGGAGAGCCAACTAAATGGAAATTCGTGCCGAAGAAATCAGTCGCGTTCTTAAAGAACAAATTCAGCACTACCATAAAAAAATCGAGGTTTCAGAAACCGGAACTGTATTAACAGTAGGTGACGGAGTTGCTCGTGTTTATGGATTAGATAACGCAATGGCTGGTGAACTTGTTGAGTTTCCCCATGATGTATACGGTATCGTTTTGAATCTTGAAAAAGATAACGTCGGTATCGCGCTCTTCGGCGAAGATCGTCACGTAAAAGAAGGCGACACCGTAAAACGTACAAAGAAAATTTTTGAAGTACCAGTTGGCGATGGAATGTTAGGGCGTGTTGTAAATCCCCTTGGTATTCCTATTGATGGTGCGGGCCCATTAAAGGAACCACATCTCGTAAAGTAGAAATCAAAGCGCCAGGAATCGTTGGTCGACAATCTGTAAAAGAACCCCTTCAAACTGGAATTAAAGCTATTGATGCGATGGTACCAATTGGTCGTGGACAACGCGAATTAATCATCGGTGATCGACAAACAGGAAAAACAGCCGTTGCTATTGACACAATTATTAATCAGCGCGGGCAAAACGTTGTTTGTATTTATGTGGCTATCGGACAAAAGAAATCCACAGTAGCGCAAGTTGTAGAAAAACTTAAAAAACATGGCGCCATGGAATATACAATTGTTGTTTCAGCAACAGCTGCTGACCCAGCTCCACTTCAATTTATTGCGCCCTATACAGGCGTTACAATGGGTGAGTATTTTCGCGATAACTCAAAGCATGCATTAATTGTATATGATGATTTAACAAAACAAGCTCAGGCTTATCGTCAATTGTCACTGCTCCTTCGTCGCCCACCAGGTCGCGAAGCGTATCCAGGAGACGTATTTTATTTGCACAGCCGACTTTTAGAGCGTGCTGCAAAATTGAGCGATAAATTGGGCGGTGGAAGTTTAACGGCACTTCCAATTATTGAAACTCAAGCCGGTGATTTGTCTGCGTATATTCCGACAAACGTTATTTCTATCACTGACGGACAAATCTTCTTAGAAACAGATTTATTTAACTCAGGTATTAGACCCGCTATTAACGTAGGGCTTTCTGTTTCTCGCGTAGGTGGTAGTGCTCAGATTAAAGCAATGCGATCTATTTCAGGCACACTTCGATTGGATCTTGCGCAGTATAGAGAGTTAGCCGCGTTTTCACAGTTCGGATCAGATTTAGATAAAGCGACACAAAATCAATTAGCCCGTGGTGAGCGATTAGTTGAATTACTTAAGCAGGGTCAATACGAGCCAATGCCAGTAGAAAAACAAATCATCATCATTTATGCAGGTACACAGGGCTATGTAGATGAAGTGCCAACAAAATTGTTGCTTCGTTATGAGACCGAACTTTTTGAATTTATCGAGAGAAAATATTCTCAGTTTTATGGCGAGATCGCAGCTAAGAAAGTTTTGTCTGACGATCTTAAAAAAGCACTCAATGAAGCATTGAAAGAATTTAAAGTAATTTTTGATACAACCAAAAAAGCGTAAGGACTAATCCGTGCCAAACATGAAGGATATCCGTAAAAAGATATCGAGCACAAAAAACACGCAGCAAATTACAAAGGCCATGAAAATGGTTTCTGCTGCAAAGCTTCGACGAGCGCAAAATGCGATCGTGAATGCTCGTCCTTATGCATATAAGTTGCACTCAGTTATTTCGCGACTTGCATCGAGTGGAAGTTTTGGACACCCATTAATGGCGCAAGTTGAAAATCCGAAAAAACTTTTACTAGTTGTTTTAACCTCAGATCGTGGACTTTGCGGCGCATTTAACAGTGGTATTATCAAGTTCACAGAGCGTTATCACAGAGCTAATAAATCAAAATATGAAATAATTAATTTCATATTTGTAGGCCGTCGTGGACATGATTATTTTAGGAAGCGAGATATTCAAGCGGTTGATACAATTACAAATCTTGTGAGCCAAATTAAATTTGATTTAGCATCAGATCTTGCAGATCGTTTGATGAATGAATTCACAGCCGGTGGTTACGACGAAGTAAAAGTGGTTTACAATGAATTTAAATCTGCAATTAGTCAAAAAGTCATTGCTGAGACACTACTGCCTATTCAGCCTTTAAAAGCGGAAGAGACTATAAACGCAAATTCTGAAGATATAATTGAGAGTGAAGATGCTGTTTTAGCGGCTAATTATATTTTTGAACCATCACCTGAAAAAATTCTAACTCAACTTTTACCAAAGCATTTCGCTATTCAAATTTACAGAGCAATGCTTGAGAGTATTGCAAGCGAACATGGTTCACGAATGTCAGCTATGGATGGGGCGACTCGCAATGCGGGTCAAATGATTAAAAAACTGACACTCAGTTATAATAAATTAAGACAAGCAGCTATTACTAAAGAATTGATGGAAATTGTCAGCGGCGCTGAAGCCCTGAAATAATGGTGCGGGGTTAGTTAGCCCCTACCCAGCTAAGGAGATTTTTAAATGGTCGAGGGACGAGTAAAACAAGTTTTGGGTCCCATTGTGGACGTTGAGTTTGAAAGCGGACAATTGCCTGCGATCTTTAATGCTTTAAAACTCACTAATCCGGGCATTGATAATCGCCCTGACAATCTCGTTTTAGAAGTTGCGCAACATCTTGGCGAAAACACCGTGCGCACAATTTCTATGGATTCAACTGAGGGTTTGGTTCGCGGTACAAAAGTAAAAGATACCGGAAATCAAATCATGATGCCTGTTGGTCGTGAAACATTGGGTCGAATTTTAAACGTTATCGGCGAACCTGTTGATGAAGCAGGCCCCATTAATGCAAAAAAACATAATCCTATTCATCGAGAAGCACCCACATTTGAAGAGCAATCCACAGAAGTTCAAATGCTTATGACCGGTATCAAAGTTGTTGATCTTTTAGCGCCGTATAGTCGCGGTGGTAAAATTGGTCTGTTTGGTGGCGCGGGTGTGGGCAAAACAGTTTTGATTCAAGAGCTCATTCGTAACATCGCAACTGAGCATGGTGGTTTCTCTGTATTCGCAGGAGTCGGAGAGCGAACCAGAGAAGGTAATGATTTATGGATGGAGATGAAAGAATCAGGCGTTTTAGCTAAAACCTCACTTGTATTTGGTCAGATGAACGAACCGCCTGGAGCGCGTGCTCGAGTTGCTTTGAGTGCATTAACTGTTGCTGAATATTTTCGCGACGAAGAACGTCAAGACGTACTCCTTTTCGTAGATAATATCTTTCGATTTACTCAAGCCGGTTCTGAGGTTTCTGCACTTTTGGGTCGTATTCCATCAGCTGTAGGTTATCAGCCCACATTGGCTACTGAAATGGGTGAACTTCAAGAGCGTATTACAACAACAAACAAAGGTTCTATTACTTCTGTTCAAGCGGTTTACGTTCCTGCGGATGACTACACTGACCCCGCACCCGCAACAACATTTGCCCATTTAGATGCGACCACTAACTTAAGTCGTCAAATTGCAGAGTTAGGAATTTACCCTGCGGTTGATCCTTTGGCTTCTACATCAAGAATTTTAACTCCAGATGTTGTGGGTGAAGAACATTACCGCGTAGCTCGCGAAGTTCAAAAAACACTTCAAACATACAAAGACCTTCAAGATATTATTGCGATTTTGGGTATGGATGAATTGAGTGAAGAACAAAGATTGATTGTTAATCGCGCCCGTAAGATTCAGCGCTTTTTAAGTCAACCGTTCTTTGTTGCTGAGCAATTTACCGGTATCCCGGGGCGTTACATCGATATTAAAGACACAATCAGAAGTTTTGCTGAAATTCTTGAAGGTAAACATGATCATTTGCCGGAGCAGGCGTTTTACTTGGTCGGCACCATTGAAGATGTTCAAGAAAAAGCAAAGAAGTTGGGATACTAATGCTGCAATTGTCTTTGGTGACACCCTCTAAGAAATTGTTAACAGATGTCGAAGTGGAGTCTGTGTTCGTGCCCGCTCATCGAGGCGAACTTAATATTTTAGAAGGACACGCTCCACTCATGTCTACTCTTGAAACAGGAATTCTTCGTTATAAGTTACCAAATGAAAATAAATTTAACTTAGTGGCAATTAGTTGGGGATATCTTGAAGTATCTAAAGACAGAATTGCGGTTTTAGCTGAAACGGCGGAGACAGTAGAAGAGATTGATGTTGAGCGTGCGCGAGCGGCACTATCAAAAGCAGAAAAAGCGCTTACAAGTACGGATCTTGAGCAAGGTGATTTTAAAAAACAACAACTTAAACTTCAAAGAGCCATCATTCGTACACAACTTACGGGTGGAGATGACATGACTGCGGCTGCTGAGAAAAAAGGTCACTAAACCATTACTCTTCTTTGTTTGGACATACAAAAACTTCCCACTCAGCAAGAGATCCACTACTCACTGAGTCTAAAAGTTGGAAAAGCAAACGCGTTATTCACATTACAAAAATCTGGACGACAACTTGAGCTTTCATCAGACATAAAAGCAACAGCTTTAGGGTTTTCACTGTTTCAATTCGCTCAAAAAGCAATTTGGACAGAAAATACTTTTGCTCCTCAGAGTTACGAAGAAGCCGATATTAAAAAGAAAAGAAAAAAGATTTGGCGTTGCGAAGATAAAAACTCAGTATTTTCTGCTTTTGAAAATGGGCAACAAACAAAACAAAACTCTTTTGAGTTAACCCCAATGAGCTCTGAATATGAAAATCAGCGATACAGCTTTCTAGACCCGTTAAGCCTTATTTGCGCGCTTCAATGTTCTGAACTTAAAATAGAATCAAAGTTTGTAATACAGGTAATGGCAAAAAATGCATTGGTTTTTTTAGAGCTTAGTTTTTCACAAGAAAAAATCTCATTAGTAAAAGCTCTCCACCGAGAACCTTCCACGCAGCTTCGTTTAAAAATAAAACTATTAAGCGGCGAAGTTGGGCCGAGCTTTTCAGTAATCAACGAAGGGCTAATTCAAGTGTGGGTTGATCAACCCACAGGTATAATCTCAGAGTTTGGTGGGCAATATGGAAGTTACTCACTTGGAACCGGATATTTAGAAAAATATATTAGTAGTTAAACTGTATAAGTAATTAAAATTATTTTGGTTCCATACGGACTTTGATTTTACCATCAACTTGAACAATTTTTATGCTCAGCTCTTTTCCGCCAGATTTTTCTTGGGCTGTTTTGTATGCAGCAGAAAGTTTTTCTTTAAATTCATGAAGATGTTCTTTGGTGGCCTGGTGTCCAAGCCCCTTAAGTACCGCTGCATAAGATTCAATGGCTATATCTGCTTCGTCAATATTTTTTGATGTCACTGTGCCCCCTGCGGTGCCGTAGTTTTCTAGGTTTTTTTCAATTTTCTTCCAAACTGTAAGTATTGTTTGAAGTGATTGTTTAAGGTTTTCAAGCCCAAACTTTGTACCAGCATTATGGATTTCAAAAGTTTTTGATTTTTCAATAAAAGCCAATAGGGTTTTTTGATCAGCCTGAATGTGTCTAATTGTTTGCGCGCGCTCTTTTGGTGGCAGTGTTTTGAAATTATTTGAAAATATTGTCAGAGTTTTTTTTAAAACCGCCGCAAAGGTTTTCATTTTACCAATATCGCGATCAATTTCGTTATCTGATACAACGGCCATAGTTTTCCCGACAAAGGTCAGAGGCACATAAGTCGAACTTCACTCTCAATTGTACATCATAACTTCCATGGAGCGGCGTCCAGATGTTACACTTTTATAATGAGCAGCAAAGGTCTGAGTTTAATATTTTTAGTGCAAGTCATTATATTTTTCTCTCCGATGCTTTTTGCACAAGAAAAAGTAGAAGAAAATACATCTGAAGAAGAAATTGCTGCTGAGCAAGATATCACAGAACAAGAAACCGCCGAAGAGCAAACTAGCAATGAAGAAGTTTCAGAGGCCCCTCAAGAAAAAATTAAAATAACAGAAGCTGTTCCTGAGAGTGACGTTATTGTTGATGAAAACCCGACGAACAATAAAAAATATTCTAAACATTGTAATTGCACATATACAGCCGACACTCCCTACCCACTTAGACGTACTCGTTGGGGTGGATATTTTGGCGTACAATCCGGGCTTTATACACCGGCTAATTACCTTCCAGATTTTAAACCGGGCCAAACGTTTTCTGCTTATTATGGAGATGAAAAAACACCACTCGGTGAAATTACGTTTGGCTTAAAACTTAATTTTTTTCTTGGAAGTCTTTCTACAAATTTCACAGGTGGTTACTTTTCGGCTAAAAACTCAAGAGATAATTCAGCTCTAGTTTTGTATCCCCTTACTGGTGGATTACTTTTAGCTTTGGATAATATTTTTGATGAACCCTATGTTGTTCCCTATGGTTTATTTGGAGCGTATACAGTTTTTTATAATGAAAAAGTTGGTGGTTTATCAGTAAGCGGAAATTCAGCAATGGGAATGTTTTATGCCGCCGGCTTAATGTTTCAATTAGATTGGATCGATCAAGACAGTGATTACCATGGCTATGATGATTACGGTTTGGAGAATACATTTCTCTTTGTTGAAGCAAGAAGCTTTCTTACCTCGTCAAATTCGAGAGATCCTGATCTCTCAACGCCAATCCAAATTGGTGGCGGACTTAAAGTTGAATTTTAAAAAGCGATAAACAAATATCTGTAGTAGGCTCGTCTCCGGCATCATCACTATCGGGATCTCTTGTTGTATCTGCGAGGCTAATTTGAGAAATTACAAGTAGTGACGTAAAAACCGAAGCTAAAACCACTAAGCGGTATTTGTTTATCAACCTTCGCACCAACGTACCCATACTAATATTATACCGTTAAAACAGAATTTTTTTAAGCCCCTTTAACTCTTCTAAAATAGGCGGCCAACCTACTGAATTCATGCGGATTATTAGCTTCTGATCGGGAGTAATTTGATATTTTTTAGAATCGTTTATAGCAAGCTTTATAACCGCTTCTGGCTTCACTTTGGTGGCATTGGTAAATACAAGGGAGAGGTTTTTAGGTCCACTAGAAATGTCTCTTACGCCAAGGTCTTTACAGAATTTGCGTATAAGCATAACACCAAAAAGATTAGTTACCTGCTCAGGCATTTGACCGAAGCGATCTACAAGCTCTAATTCGATTCGATCTAAATCACCTTCATCTGTGATTTCGCTAAGGGCCTTGTAATACGCAAGTCTAATGCGAATATCTTCAATATATGAATCAGGAAATAACGCGGGAATTCGAAGGTTAATTTCTGGTTCTATTTCTTCTTCTTGAGATTCACCCTTGGCCTCTGAAAGCGCTTGTTCTAAGAGCTCCATATAAAGTTCATAGCCCACAGCTGCAATGTGGCCAGATTGATCATCGCCTAAAATATTGCCACTGCCTCTGAGTTCTAAATCATGATGAGCGATGTGAAAGCCACTTCCAAGATCGGTGTATTCTTGAATAATTTTTAATCTTTCAAGTGCGGTTTTATCTACCACGCCTTGAGGCGGAATAAGTAGGTAAGCATAGGCGCGTTCTTTACTTCGCCCCACGCGCCCTCTGAGTTGATAAAGTTGAGAAAGACCAAAGGTATCTGCGCGGTCTATAATGATGGTATTAGCGGTTGGAATATCGAGACCCGATTCAATAATGGTTGTGCAAATTAGTACGTCAAATTCATGGTTGTAAAAATCAAGCATCGTGCGCTCAAGTTCATCATCTGGCATTTGTCCGTGAGCAACGCGCATTTTTACATCTGGAGCAATTTGTCTGATTTGATCAGCAAAACCATAAATAGATTGAACGCGATTATGAATGAAAAAAACCTGGCCACCACGTTTTACTTCTCCAGTGATTGCTTTTCGAATTGTTTCGTCATCAAAGCGACTAATAAACGTTCGTATACTCATGCGATCTTCTGGAGGTGTGTTAATGATTGAAAGATCTCTTATTCCCATGAGTCCCATATTGAGTGTGCGAGGTATTGGTGTGGCACTCAAAGTAAGTACGTCTACTTGAGAGCGCATGCGTTTGATTTTTTCTTTATGGGTGACGCCAAATTTTTGTTCTTCATCAACAACGAGAAGCCCAAGATCTTTAAAAGAAATGTCTTTTGATAAAAGTCTGTGGGTACCGATGAGTATGTCGAGCTTTCCCTCTTGAAGGTTGAGTAGGTCTTTTTTCACCTGTGCCGGTGTTGAGAATCGACTGATCATTCCTACGGATACTGCTACGTCTTGAAATCTTTTTTTGAAATTTTGGAAATGTTGAAAAGCTAAAATAGTTGTTGGCACAAGGACAGCGACTTGTTTTTTATCTTGCACAGCCTTATATGCCGCTCTGATGGCGACCTCAGTTTTTCCAAATCCAACATCTCCACACACGAGGCGATCCATGGGGCTGTTTTTTTGCATGTCATCAAGTACGTCTTCGATAGCCTTTGCTTGATCAGGAGTTTCATCAAAAGGAAATGTCGCTTCAAATTCTCTAAAGTCATCATCTGGCTGTGAAAAAGAATAACCTGGAGTAGACGCGCGTCTCGAGTAGAGGGCCAAGAGATCACTAGCAAGATCTTTAAGCGAGCTTCTAACTTTGATTTTAGCTTTTTGCCAAGAAGTTGAACCCAGCCTGTCAATAATTGCGGAGCCACCGACGCCTGAAAATTTTTGAATTTGAGCGATGCGATAGACGGGTAGATAGAGTTTGTCGTTATCTTTGTATTTAAGTTGAATGAATTCGTTTTCAACTCCTTGAACGGCGATTTTTTTAAGCCCCTCGTAAACACCAACCCCATGAAGTGTGTGGGCGATTAAATCCCCAGGATTTAGATCTCCAAAACTTAAAGATCTTGTTCTTTGATCAAGAGTTCCTTTAGATTTTTTTTGTTCACGATGAACCCGTGATCCAAAAATATCTTCTTCTCGTAAAAAAATTAGTTTCTCATCAACAAAGCGGGCGCTACTTGTAAGAGGGCGTGAAATAATATGAATTAGATTTTGTTGGGCACTTTGCATTTTACGCCAAGTGCTCCATTGAATTTCTTGATCTTCAATGATTTCTGCAGCAGCCCCATGACTTTCAAAAAGATATTTAATTCGTTGAGCTTGGGTTTGAGTTCCTGTCCAGAGAAAGCAGTGGTAACCATCGTTTTTCCAGCTAAGAATTTTATCTACAGCGGGTTGAATGAAATCTTTTTTTGATTCCCGTGCGGCCCTAACAACGGTTGAGAGTTCTGAAACATCAAATACCTTACAAGAAATAACTTCTGTTTCAGCAGAGGTTTGATCTTCGAGATGTACTTGATTAATTTTTATTGAGATGTTTTGTGTGAGAGTTGTAAAGCTCTCAAGTGAAACGTAAAGATCAGTTGGGTCAGGAGCTGCGTTTTGGCTTTTGATTTGTTCGCGAAATTTATCGCGATACTGTTCAAAGAGACCATCGGCTGATCTGGTGATTTCCATCGCATCTAACCAAAAAACTTGAGGCGTCGGTTTAAACACCTCTAAAGGACTTTGCGCATTTTCATAAAAACTAGAAACCCAGTAATCAATGCCGTGGGGGAAAATACCCTGATCTAGTGGCAATGTGAGAGATTCACGAATATCTTTTTTAACACCGTGTTCATCACAGAGAATTTTGATATTTTTCTTGGCACGCTCAATGGAGTCTTTTGACAAAATGATCTCGCGAGCGGGTGTTACGACAGCAGTTGGGGCTTCTTCTTCAGAGCGTTGTGATTGAATATCAAAAAATCTTATACTCTCAATTTGATCTCCAAAAAGCTCAAGACGAATTGGATGTGCATGTGCAGGGCTAAATATATCAAGAATATCACCGCGCCTTGAAAAAGTTCCACCATCTTCTACTAGTGGTGTGGCTTCATATCCACATTCACCAAGTTGCCTACACAACGTATCAAGATCTATTTCTTCACCTTTTTTAAGGACGACTTCATATTTAGAAAATATTTCGATAGGTACTGTTTTTTGAAGAAGCGCTTCAATGCCTGAAATAAAAACTTCATTTGCTTTTGCTTTTTGAGCGCGCCATAAAAAATGAGTGCGCGATTGTATACAAGTGTTACTTGGGTAAAGCCCTGAGTATGGAGATTCATCAAAGGGTTCAAGTAAAATGGGTTTTTGATTTGGAAATAGCGCTGAAAGATCATGTGCCAAGGCCAGGGCGATCTTGTGGTTCGGGCAAATAATAAGTCTTGATTTTTGAGGCTTATGATCTTGACCTAAAAGCCAGGCCAAAAAAGTTGGTTGTGTGCAACCAACCATACTGATCTGAGATTTGTGAGAGTCCAAAGCTCTATTGAGAGATGATAAGATGGGGCTTAGCTCAGTCGAACTCATGGCGCAATTCTCTATTCATTAAACCCATGAGCGCATCTTTTGGAGCAAGATGTTTATTTACGATGGCGTTGATGGTTTCTAATATGGGCGCTCTGATTTTTTTCTTTTGGCAAAGTTTATGAGCTACTTCTGTTGTCCACAAACCCTCAACGGTACCTAATGCAGATAAAAGATCTTTAGAAGTAAGGTCTTTTGCTAAACCCAAACCGTAACGAAAATTACGGCTTTGTGGACTCGAACATGTCAAAACGAGATCGCCAACACCTGCGAGTCCAAAAAATGTCAGATGTTTTCCACCAAGTGATTTGCCAATGCGGCTCATTTCTGCAAGTGATCGGGTAATTAATGCGGCCTTTGCATTGCTTTGAAGTCCCAGTCCGGAAGCCAGGCCAGTCGCAATTGCGTAAATATTTTTAAAGGCTCCGCTTATTTCAACGCCCAAAGGATCATTACTTTTATAGAGTCGCAATTGAGGTGTTGAAAGCTTTAATGCAAGCTTGTCGGTTATAGATTTTTGTTTTCCGGCCAAGACTAGCGCTGTTGGTTGGCCCTTTAAAAGTTCAGAGGCAAAGGATGGGCCGGATAAAGCAAAAAGTGGCGGGTGAGATTTTCCAAGGTTTTTATGCAAATACTGAGTGGCTGTAGAATTGTCTTCGCGCACCAAACCCTTTGCTGTTGAGACTATGGCGTTTACAGACTTGAGAGATGCACCGCGTTGCTCTAAGAGTGTGGGTAACATTTGTGTGGGTACACATATGATAACGATTTTTTGGATTTTAGAAGACGACGATAGGGTGGGCCAAGGGTCGTTTTCGCGAACTCGAAATACACGGGTGCCTTTGTGATTTTCATAAATTTGAGCAAGAGCAGATCCGAACTGCCCAATACCAATGATAACAATCTCCACGCTGACTCCTTGACAAGTACATGACAAGATTGAGTTAATCTATGAGTTCAGAGTAAGTTTACGCAATTCAAATATTGAGGCCGCATGGTTTATATTTTCGGGTACATTCTAGCATGCTTCGTTACCGTCGTCGGTCTCTGTTATGCGCTTGCGAGTCTTTATAGTAAATCTCAATTACAGCCAAAGTTGCGAATTAAAAAAAAGCCGCCTTCACTCAGTTCACGGGTCATCATTTCATTTTCAGTTATATTGCCTTTTTCAGCGTTGTCTTTTGTCTTTATGAACTTCACCGCGATGAAAATGGCTCAGAGCTTGGCTCGTGAGGGTCATATAGAATTTGTTTTAGCCTCACTTATTATTCCTTCAGTATGTTTTTTATTGGGGTATTTGTACTTTAAGCGTGTGGTGCGCCTATGAATCCAGAGTCATTTGTTCAAGGGTTTTTGGGCTTTTTTAAAGTTACAAGCTTGCTGCTTATTATTTTAGAAATAAGTTTATTGATCGAAGAGTTTTTTAAAAACCGCATTGAATTTCGCAAAGGTTTCACAGGAACTAAATCTAGCATTGCAAAAACACTTCAGCGTCACGCCCTTAAGGTGTTGCGTATGGAGGGAGATCTTAAGGCTCATTTCGGTACAGCGCTGGGTTGCACTTTTATTTTTTTAACTGCTGGTTTGTTGCCTGTTTGGTCAAATGAAATTGTATTGCATGCTCCCCATTCACTTTGGGTTTTTTTAGGCATGAGTATGATTGGCCCCACGTTAGCGCTGATTTTTCAATGGACTCAAAAGAGTGGCTCTGGTTGGCCTTTTGTTCTTAGTCATGCAGAGCGATCAATTGGCAGTGCAACAGTATTATTTATTCTAGGAATAGCACTTGTAGCAATGACAGGTTCTGACTCATTTTCTGAAATTCAAAAGTCACAAGAAGCAGGTGGAGGGCTTGTTTTTCAATATCCATTAAGCATTATTCTTATGTTTGCACTGGTTGTAATTAATTTATTTCTTTCATTTCAAACGATGTTTTCAAAATCAGACACAGAAGTAAAACACCATGGGTGGACACTCGACGATCTTATTCCCCACCTGAGGCGTACGATCTGGAGCCTTTTTATTGTTGATACTTTTTTAGGTGGTGCCCATGGAGTTATGGGAAATGGATTATTAATTCTAAAATGCGTTATTCTAAATGTGAGTTCTGAAGTTTTGTCGTGTTTATTTGTGAGGCTTCGCGAAGATCAGGCTGAATCATTTATTTTGTGGAAACTCACGCCTATTTCAATATTAATTTTAACCCTCTCACTTTTCTTGCCGAGTGGGTGTACATGAAAAAATCAACATATATTCTAGGTTGTATACTCATGGTTATCGACGTGGTGATCAATGTCATCATTATGGTTTATGAATCGACAATTTTGGGAATGTTTTCACTTATAGCGGGGATATTGGTTTTTTCTTGTGGAATGATTTGGCTCATTCATCGCGATGATGAGGAGTTGCATATAAAAAATCTATTTCTTATTTTTCCTATGGGTTTACTTTGTTTTGCGTTTGTAAAAATGCTTGAACAGGGGGGTCTTACCTTTCAATCGAATCCAGAGAGCCTTCAAGAGGTTGGAAGTATCTTTATGGCGCAGTATCAGGCGGGTTTGTGGTTGTCGGCCGCCATTTCGCTTATGGTTTTTGTAATGGCGGGAGCCCTCATGGTGCGGAGGCGGGGATGATTTTATTCATCGTAATTGTGATGATGGTTGCTTTGGGAGTTATATATTGCGTGCGCCATTTTTTCGTACAATTGATAGCCTTAAAGCTTTTTATAGACTCACTTGTTTTTGTACTTATGAGTTTAAAAAAACCGGAGCAATATAATTTCAACTCGCAAGCGGCCGCATGGTTTATTGCAGCATTTGGTTGCATGATGATTTTTGTATTAATGGCCGCGGGAACAAAACGGTTTTCACATTCAGAGAATCTAGATCTAGAGAGTGACAGTGAGTGAGTTAGGAATTTTATTCAGTTTTATACCATTATCTGGTCTAGCCTTCTTCCGCGGAGAAAAGCCTCAAGCGGCATTGCTTTGGTGTGCTGTTATTGTTGCGGTTATTGCAAATGCACTTTTGCTTTACCCCCATCTTCAAGAGCCTCAATGGTGGCTACCCTATACTACTTTTTTAGCTGTAGTGCTTTTTGACGGGGCAATTAAAAAAAAATTGAAACCACTTCATATTATCGCCGCCTTGTTTGTTGGCCAAGCGCTTTTAACAAAAGATATTGCATCGATCATAATTTTATTAATATTTTCTGATGCCCTTTTTAGTGCTGAGAGAATTTCTAATTTAGAACTCGAGAGTTTTTTAATATCTTTAACATCACTACTTCCCACAACTATAGGGGTGCTCTTAGGCCTTACGGACAGTGAACTAATTTATTGTGTGGCCGCTAGTATAGTTTTACGTCTCTCTTCGTGGCCGTTTTTGAATTTAGCCGTTTATTTAGAAGATAATCGCGACCGATTTCTCACGTGTATGAGTTTAATTTCTATTTTTGTATTATGGCGCACCCAAAGTATACAAGACTCGGATTTATGGGCAGTAATTTGGATGGCAATGGCCTGCATTTTAAGTATTGGCGCAAGGCCTGTTGAGCTTTTGGGTTTTTTAAGTTTGGGCTTATTTTCTATTTCGCCTGTTTGGGGAATATTGGGCACAAGTTTTTGGGCATTGAGTTTGTATCAAGGGAAAAACATTTATCTTTTAGCAATATTAATGGCGGCAAGTGGAGCTTTTGTTGCCGGTGATCTTCCAAAAACATTAATACCTGAGGTTGCAATTGCATTGGCAGCACTTTTTGGAATTCTATTTGCGCGAACATTTGTTAATCTTAAAGAAGTTAAAACTAACTGGGTTATCGAGGTGGTGGGGGTATTCATCGCGTTGACCGTTGGTGTAAGTGAGTTTTTACTACATCCAGAATTAGAAGTTTCATTAGACACCGCAAGTGCAGTTTTATCGGGAAGTTTTGTTGTTTTTTATGTAATTGGCAAAATATTACAAAAAACAAAACCCAGATTATTTAAGCCAATGAAAAGCATGGGTCGTCTTGCGCTTCCACGGTTTAAGCGTGTAAGTGCGCGCCAATCAGAAGTAATCGAGCAAGCTATGTCTGGTAAGGTTACTGTTATATCCGCTCGCTTTTTTAATGCACTCGACAGTGAGGCTTCCATAATAGTTTTGCTGGGTATCTTGGGGTTGCTTTTATTTGGGAGATTGCCATGAGAATTAAATTCCCAATTGTCTTAATAGGGATGTTGATTTTATTTTCAGCATCAATAGCTTTAGGAGAAGTCTCAAGAGTACCCTGGTTGGTTGTCTGTGGATTAAGTTTTATTGGAATATTTATTTTTGATACCGAAAACGCAATTACAAAAAATATCGCAAACAGCACCCTTTTTCTCACGGTTTTTGGCTTAGTTTTAAAATCTATATTAGAACCATCTGTTGAATATTTCTGGAGAGATGTGGCTGGAGCTGTATTTTTAATTGCACTTGGTTTTGAGCAAAACTCAGAATCTTGGGATGGCCACATTCTGTTGCGCTCGATGCTTACGCCGGCTGTATTGTTTTTTATCTTGGTGATGGGGCAAAGCTTGCCCGCTTTGCCTGCCGAAGCCACACTGATTTGTTCATTGGCGGGAATTTTTTTACTTGCACTCTTAGAGCTTTTTTCAATGCTACGTAAGCAAGGTGATGTGCAAACAACAGCCTTTATGTCTGCCACGCGCTCAGCCACTAGTAGCATTGTTAGTCTTTTTTATTGCGCAACATTTTTACCAAACCTTATTCATGAAGCTCCTTTTATCAACATTCAACTCTTGGTGCCGGTGATGGGGGTTTGTCTCGCAATGTTGGGATTTTTTCTTCGTAAGTCGAGAGAGAGATACATTTTGTTTTGCAGTGGATGGTCATTATTTATTTTATGGACTGCGCTGAGCTTTGAACAAAATCGCATTTTTGCAGGAATTGGTGGAGCGGTGGCTGGAGCCTGGTCGACAGTTATTGTAAGTCGAGCGCCAATTAGAGGAAATGATCTTCGATATATATTCTTGAAAATATCTGGTTGGGGAATTCCAGGGTCGATTTTATTTACATTCATACTCTTGGGCCTTCTACCCTCCACAAATATGAATTTGCGTATCGGAAGTGTTATTTGGTTACTTGGTTTTTTCATTTATTGGTCAGGCCTTGTTGGCAATGCAGATAGTGATCGCAGCACCCCCGAGCAAAGTTGGGGATGGAGGCAAAGTATTGCGCTTGCGTTAACTATTGCAAGCACAGCTTTACTTTCAGAGCCTGGAATGCTTGCTCGCGCAATGTCTGTCTGGTGGGGTGGTGGTAAATGAATTTTTATGAGTTGTTTATTCCCCACGCGACACTTCTGTTGGGTGTTTTTATTATTAGTGCTTTAGAAATTTGGGGAGAAGAAGATCGCCTCAGTCATCAATGGATAGTTCATACCTTTGTACTCTTGCTAGCAACAATTCAACAGGTTTTGCTTTATCGAGTTCCCTCTACAGTTTTTGGGCGTGGGGGTTTGGTTCTTGATGGCGTAAGCCAAACACTTAGTATTTCAATTTTGCTTTTAGGTATTGTAGTTCAGCTCTGGAGAAGGGGTGAGTACACACAGCTCACGCCCCAGGCCAATCTTCTCACGCTCGGAGCCACGCTCTTTGCACTTTTTAGTGTACAATCGAATCGTATATTTTTTGGTATACTGGCGATTATCGGACTTCTATGGGCTATACAAGGGGCATTAGCGGCCGAAGGCCACAGAAAAAATCAGCCCGCGTTAGTACACTCAGCTCTCGTGCGATCGTTAATCATTTTTCTTGTTGGCGGATTACTGAGTCTATTATGTTTTTCTGTATTCACCGAAACGCGTATTGATGAAATGCAAAGAGTAATTGCGAGACCAAACTTAAGTGTTTCTGGGCTCATGTCTATTCAAATACTCACATTATTTTTAGGGGCCCTTGTCATGGGGATTCCGCCTTTTCAAGGATTGTTGGGGTATTCTCGACGACAAACCTCGTGGCCTTTGGCAGTTGGTGCAACCACACTTTTAGCAATAGTGGGTTTAAATATTTTTCTTCGCTGGGTTATTTTGATTTTTTCGCGACCAAATATTGGAGCCCTTGAACTCGAAGCGCTGGGTACAATTAATGTTTTCTTAGATGTGCGTATTGTTTCTGTTGTCGGACTTGTATTGGTGCCACTTTTAGCGCTTTTCAACAATGATCTTAAAAGTAGTTTTCTTGTTTTTATATTAAATCCATTTGTTCATGCTCTATTTGCTTTTTCATTTGGCCAAAGAGAAACCTTTGGATTTGCTATGAGCCAAATATTAGTTTCAGTTTTTGTTATGGGTCTTTTAATCTCCGCCATTGAATCTTTACAATTGCCACCACAGTTTTCTTGGAAAGAGTGGCGAGGCATGGGCCGAAAAGATCTTATAAGTTCGCTCCTTGTAATAATGAGCCTCGTTGCGGCTGCGGGCTTGTCGCCCTTTTATGGGAGTATACTTTTATACAAAACGCTATGCATCAATTCTTGGTTTGGACTTTTTTTACTTCTAAATGTGGCTTTAAGTGGTTACTACGTGATGCGTCTTACAGCTTTGGCATTTCAAAAAGGCGCGACAAGTGCGACGCGCGTACGTGAACTTACAAAAAATCAACGACTATGGGGATTAGGCCAACTTGCCCTTCTGATTTTCATGGGAATCTTTTGGGAATCTTTGTATAAATATGGAGCATTTTCAATTCGCAATTTCTTTGGTGATATTTAAAGGACGTCAGTGATGATTCAACAACTTGCGCCGGTTCTTGTGCTCATCGTTGTGGTTGTGGGTTTTGTAGTAGTGAGTTTGAGCCTAACCTTCTTGGCTGGGCCAAAAAGAAAACCTACTGCACAAAAACAAATGCCATATGAATGTGGAATTCCTGGCATTGATAATCAAACTACAAAATTCTCGGTTAAATTTTATTTAACAGCGATACTTTTTATTCTATTTGATATCGAGGTTATCTTTCTTTATCCGTGGGCGTTGATATACACAGATTTTTTAAACTACGGTCCATTCATTTTCGTCGAAATGATGGTTTTCATGGCGATTCTTACATTTGGCTTTATTTATGTGTGGAAGGCCAATGCCTTAGATTGGGATTAATCAGTGGGATCAGGACTACTTGAATTCATTATCAATACATTAAAGATTGCCCTTATTTTCGTAGGTATTGTGAGCACTGTTCCACTCCTTGTTTGGGTAGAAAGACGCGGATCTGCATTTATGCAAAATCGTCTTGGGCCCAACCGCGTTGGCCCTCTAGGGCTTTTACAATTGGCCGCAGATGCGGTGAAATTTATTTTCAAAGAAGAGTTTATTCCTCAAAAAGCTGAAAAAGTTCTCTATTTTATGGCTCCGGGGCTTGCGCTCTTGCCTGCGGCATTAACCTTTGTAGCTGTTCCACTTTCAACTCCAGTAACGGTCATGGGTCATACGATCAATATGCAAATGGCCGACATCAATGTGGGCATTATTTATATATTTGCCGTAGCATCACTTGGAGTTTATGGAATTTTAGCTGCCGGTTGGTCTTCAGGAAATAAATACTCATTACTTGGTGCGCTGAGAGCTTCATCACAAATGATCAGCTATGAACTTGCGATGGGTTTGAGCATTGTTGGAATACTCATGATCTTTCGAACGTTCAGTCTTAATGAAATGATCACAGCACAAACGGGGCATTTGAGTTTTATCTGGCAAGGAAGCACCACAACAGTTTCTTGGCTTCCTAATTGGGGAATCTTCTTTCAACCCGTAGCTTTTGTTTTATTTATCACATCTGGATTTGCAGAAACAAATAGATTGCCCTTTGATTTACCAGAGGGCGAAGCAGAACTCGTCGCGGGTTACCATACTGAGTATGGTGGTTTTAAATTTAATATGTTTTTCATGGGCGAATATGGCCACATGATCACATCGTCGGCGTTGATAACCACTTTGTTTTTTGGTGGTTATGCAATTCCGTTTATGTCACCTGATGAAGTTTTAAAATTTTGGATGGGGCATGCTCAAGGTATGGCGGGGTTGATTTCTTTATCTGCCGCTGATATCGCCAGCATTTTAACCACACTTACACATCTAGTTTCATTTTTATTAAAAACTGGTTTTTGGCTTTTTGTTTATATTTGGGTGCGTTGGACGCTCCCTCGATTTCGTTATGATCAACTTATGGATTTAGGATGGAAGACGCTGCTTCCATGGGCGCTGGCCAATCTCGTTATAACAACGGTGTTCATGTTTTTTGCGCGAGTAAAGATGTAAAGGAAACTTATGCTAGGAATTACACCAGAAGACATGTTGTTTCATACATTCGCTGGCATCGCCACGATCGGTGCGATTCTTGTCGTCTTAGTACGAAATCCAATTTATTCAGCTTTGTTTTTAGCGCTCACAATGTGTGTTCTTGGCGCCATATTTTTTACACTAGAAGCATATTTTGTCTCAGTGGCTCAAATCACAGTTTATGCGGGCGCCGTAATGGTACTCTTTGTTATGGTGCTGATGCTTTTTGATTTAAAGCACGAGCATGAAGATATTTTTAGAATCACACCTTTGAATTTATCAAAGATTTTAGCGGTAGCCGTGATGTGCGGATTCTTAGTCGGCACAGGTTGGCTTGCTGTAAGTGCTGTGAATGGAAATCCAGGTGCTCATGTAGCACCTCAAACAGTAGCGCAAGATCTTGAGAAAAAAGAGTTGCCAAATGAGCTTCCCGCTAAACAAACACACATCAATCCAGACGAAGATTTTACCAATGCCGAAGACGCCGCACTTATTGATGAAGCTAAAAAAGAAGAAGTCGTGTTACCGGATCCTAACGTTGTGGCAAGTACATCTGATGCTGAATTTGGATCAACCGTAAGCTTAAGCCGTAGACTGTTTTCAAAGTACGTATTTGCGTTTGAGGCTGTGAGCCTTTTACTTTTAGTTGCAATTGTTGGCGCTGTCGCTCTTGCAAAGTCAAAAGGAGGGACTCATCATGGCGGTTGATTTTAATTCCATTATACATGTCGGTTTAAATCACTATTTGATATTAAGTGCTGTTTTATTTTCTATCGGTGTCTTGGGTGTATTAATGAGGCGAAACGCCATCGTCATTCTTATGAGTATTGAACTTATGCTCAACGCTGTGAATTTAGTTTTTGTGGCGTTTTCAAAATACAATCAAAACATCGACGGTCAGATAATGGTATTTTTTGTAATGACTATTGCTGCTGCAGAGGCGGCCGTGGGTTTAGCAATCGCAGTTGCAATTTATAAACGATTTAAAGAAGTGAACATCTCGCGTTTTGAGAATTTGAAGGGATAACAATGAGTACAAGCCTTCTAATATCAGTTTTATTGTTATCACCATTAGTCGGTTTTTTGATTAACGGTTTATTCGTAAAACAAAATAATAAAAATTATAAACTTGCAGGTTTTATTGCAACGCTGGCAAGCACAGTTTCTTTTGTATGTGCAGCCTTGCTTTACTGCCAACTATTAAAACTTGAGCCCCAAGCTCGTAAAATTCACGAAGTGTTTTTCAATTGGATCAATGTTGCAGATTTTAAAGCCAACATGGGTTTCATGGTTGATCCGATTAATGCCATAATGATTATGATTATTACTGGCGTTGGTTCACTTATTCATCTTTACAGCGTGGGCTACATGAGCCACGACGCAAAACCCGCAAAATTTTTCGCATACCTCAATCTATTTTTATTCAACATGCTCATTCTCGTTTTGGGCGACAACCTACTTGTTATGTTTGTGGGCTGGGAGGGTGTTGGTCTTTGTTCTTACTTACTCATTGGTTTTTGGTTTCAAGATCCAGAAAAAGCCGCAGCCGGTATGAAGGCGTTTATAACAAATAGAATTGGCGATGCCGGGTTTCTTTTAGGGTTATTTTTAATTTTCACAACATTTGGTACGATTGATTTTCAAGAGCTCGCCAAAATTACTTATCAAACTGATATGGGTTGGGGCGCGCTAACTTTAGCAACTTTGTTTTTATTTGTTGGTGCCACAGGAAAATCAGCACAAATACCTCTGTACGTATGGCTTCCAGATGCGATGGCAGGTCCTACTCCCGTTTCAGCACTTATCCATGCTGCGACTATGGTGACAGCAGGTATTTATATGATCGTACGCTTAAACTTTATGTTTGTAGCAGCGCCAAACACAATGATGATCATTGCATGTGTGGGTGCGGCAACGGCATTGTTTGCTGCGACAATTGGTTTATTTCAATACGACATTAAAAAAATATTAGCTTACTCCACTGTAAGCCAATTGGGTTTTATGTTTTTAGCAGTTGGTGTGGGTGCTTTTGGCGCTGGTCTTTTTCATCTCATGACCCATGCTTTTTTTAAAGCACTCATGTTTCTTGGTGCTGGTTCAGTAATTCATGGCATGCATGAAGAACAAGATGTGAGAAAAATGGGTGGTTTAGCTAAAAAAATGCCCATTACTTACATTACTTTTCTCGTTGGCTGGCTTGCAATTATAGGAACCCCCTTATTTTCTGGCTTCTTTTCAAAAGATGAAATTCTTTG
Source organism: Oligoflexia bacterium (assembly GCA_034439615.1). NCBI lineage: Bacteria > Pseudomonadati > Bdellovibrionota > Oligoflexia > Oligoflexia bacterium. The sequence goes on from JAWXAT010000031.1 coordinate 137,567, forward strand.
GAAGGCGTATTCTTCGCCGCTCGGTTCAAAAGCACTCTGGGTTGTTGGTGTACTAGCGGCTATGTGTACAGCGTTTTACATGACAAGACTTATGGCGCTTACATTTTGGGGCAAGAGTCGCGTGAATGCTTCAGTACATGTACATGAGTCACCACTGGTGATGACCATACCGTTAATAATTTTAGCTATTCTCTCACTTGTTGGTGGTTGGGTTGGAATACCCGCAGTTATTGGCGAACATTTTCATATTCCAAATATATTAGAACATTGGTTACACCCAGTGATTGCTGAGGTCTCAGGTCACGGCTCACATCTTGAGGAGTGGCTGACCATGGGGGCCTCCGTTTGTTTGGCGGCACTTTCTGCTGGAACAGCTTATTACTTGTACGTAAAGCGTCCTGAGTTAACGGCAGTGAAGCCAAACTTAAAAGCAGTTCATAATATTATTCATAATAAATATTTTGTTGATGAGGCCTACTTCGCAACAATCATTAAACCACTTGTACAATTAAGTCGCGGTCTTTGGGCTTTTGTTGACGTAAAAATTGTCGATCGTACAACTTATCTAATAACTGATTTTGTTAAAGGCACAGGTAACGGCCTTCGTTTAATGACAAATGGTAACGTGCAACAATATGCGCTCTATATTATTTTTGGAATCGTAGTTTCCCTAGCTTTTGTATTCATGAGGTAAGAGATGTTACTTACAGTAATTACATTTTTCCCATTAGTTATAGGCGCGCTCTTATTTTTCATTCCAAATGATAAAATGGCAAGAGTCGTAGCCTTGGTGGCCACATTAATTGAATTTGTATTAAGCCTTTTAATTTTTAACCACTTTGACGCTTCATCGGCACAAATGCAGCTTGTAGAAAAGCAAAGTTGGATACCGGCATTTGGAATAAATTATTTTTTAGGAATAGACGGTATCAGCCTTTGGCTTGTGATTTTAACGACGATTTTAACTCCTATTACAATTTTGGGAAGCTGGACTTCCATTGATCAAAAAGTAAAAGGTTTTCTTGCATGTATGTTGATTTTAGAAACAGCCATGATTGGAACATTTTTATCTTTAGACGCAGTTTTATTTTATTCCTTTTGGGAGCTCATGCTTATCCCAATGTATTTACTTGTTGGAGTATGGGGCGGGGAAAGACGCATATACGCCTCGGTAAAGTTCTTCATTTATACAATGTTGGGCTCTGTGTTTATGCTCGTGGCAATCATTGCATTGATGTATTACGCAAAAGAACAAACGGGTGTAATCTCAGCAAGTTTTCTTGATTTTTATAAGCTTAAACTTCCCTTTAACGCCGAAACATTTTTTAATCCACAAACACTCATGTTTTTTGCTTTTGCTTTGGCATTTACGATTAAAGCTCCGATGTTTCCGTTTCATACTTGGTTGCCCGACGCCCACGTTCAAGCGCCCACAGCGGGTTCAGTAATTTTAGCTGGTGTGCTTTTGAAAATGGGCACTTACGGTTTTCTAAGATTTGCTATTCCACTTTTTCCAGATGCTTCAGCTCAATATGCTTGGCTCTTTATAGCCCTTGCAGTTTTTGGAATTATCTATGGTGCATTGGTGGCAATGGTACAGCCTGATATGAAAAAACTTGTGGCATACAGCTCCGTAAGTCATTTGGGATACGTTGTGCTTGGACTTTTTGCTTTTAATACCGAGGGTGTTACCGGTGGTCTTTATCAAATGCTCAATCACGGTGTAAGTACTGGTGGTCTTTTTCTTTTAGTTGGAATGATTTATGAGCGAACACATTCTAGAGAAATTTCAAAATACGGGGGGCTAGCAAAAGCACTTCCTATTTTTTCAATCATCTTTTTTATTATTACACTTTCAAGCATTGCCGTTCCGGGTACAAACGGTTTTATAGGAGAGTTTTTAATTCTACTGGGCGCATTTAAGGAAAATAAACTGGCCGCAGCCTTAGCTCTTACGGGTGTTGTTTGGGGCGCAGTTTACATGTTGTGGCTTTATAAAAGAATTTTCTTTGGCCCAGCGGGTGAGCTTGTGCCTGAGGTGGTCGACGATCATGGCCACGGCCACGGCCACGGTCACGGGGGCGAATCTCATGCACAGGCAGATCATAAAAAACATCCACTATTTGATTTAAATGTGCGCGAAATCGCGGTCATGTTGCCGCTCTTGGTACTTGTTTTTTGGATGGGTTTATTTCCAAATCACTTTTTAGATAAATCAAAAGCCTCAATTGAGTTTTTTGTTAATAATAGAACTCAATATCACTTAACTGTGTACGATGAAAAACCCTCACAAGAAAAAGTTGTCGCCGATAGTGCAACAACTTCGAAGGAATTTTAAATGGATCAGTTTTCATTACCAACATTAGCCGAGGCGATTTTTCTATTACCCATGACTGTGCTAACAATCTTTGCATGTATTCCGATCACGATTAAAGTGTTTAGCAAAAATCAAGAGCCCGCTAATTTACTCACCTTAGGATTTTCGGTTGTAGGAATTCTTTTGGCGGCAGTCTTAACAATTTATCAAGGTAAAGCTCCACCTCAAACTGTCTTCTCTGGCGCCCTTATTTTTGATCGTATGGCTATTTACGTAAACCTTGGGGTACTTGCCATCACACTGTTCACACTTTTTTTATCAATCAATAACGTCAATACCAAAGGAAATAGTTTTGCAGAGCACACCTTTTTAATTCTGCTAAGTGCTGTTGGAATGCTAACGCTGACGAGCTCTGGTGATTTGATGGTAGCTTTTATTGGGCTAGAGATTATGTCCATCGCACTTTACGTTTTAATTGCACTAGGGCATGAACAGCTTTTTTCAAAAGAAGCGGCTTTTAAATATTTTATATTAGGAAGTTTTGCCTCAGCGATTTTTCTTTACGGTGTAGCATTTATTTTTGGCACCACAGGCTCTACACAACTTGGCCCGTTAGCAGCACAGGCATTGATCTTATCGTCGACAAATCGACTTTTTTTAACAGGCCTTGTACTTTTAATTGTAGGGATCGGTTTTAAAGTAAGTCTTTTTCCGTTTCACGCTTGGACGCCTGATGTTTATCAGGGGGCCCCCACTTCTATTTCTGCTTTTATGGCAACAGGCGTAAAGCTTGTAATGTTTACGATTTTTTTACGCCTTGCTGTATTACATGTTTTTGAGGCCGACGAGAAACTACTTTTAATTCTTCAGGTAATAGCTGTGGCAACGATGACTATCGGAAATATTACAGCCATTGTTCAAGAAAACATTAAACGCCTGATTGCATACTCAAGTATCGCCCACGCAGGATATATTTTATTGGGGATAATAGTAGCAGCAAAAAGTAATAGTCCAGATGCCGGAGGCGCTACATTGTTTTATCTTCTCGCATACAGCGTGATGAATATCGGGGCCTTTGCAATTGTTAGTATTTTTGAAAAAGAAGAGCGCGGAAATCTCAATGTAACAGATTACGCAGGGCTTGGATTTCGTTATCCACTTTTAGGAATTAGTCTCACAGTGTTTATGCTTTCACTTGCAGGTATTCCACCAACGGCTGGGTTTATTGGTAAGTTCTATATTTTTGCAGCGGCAGTTAAAGAGGGATACATCTGGCTTGCAGTATTTGGGGTGATCAATAGTTTGTTGTCGGTTTATTATTACTTACGTATTCTTGTTTATCTCTACATGAAACCAGAAATTTACGATGTAAGACCTCAGCCAGCGAATTTATCGCGGTTTGTGGTTGCCGCTTCGGTGATTCTAACTTTGGTTATGGGAATTGCTTCGACGCCGTTTTATCGTCCAGCGTTAAAGAGTGTGCTCGCCCTTTTCTAAGCGGCAAAAAGAATCAGTTGATCAATTTGACCCATCTAAAATAATTTTAAACTTTAATCTGAGTCAAATTGACAAGATTTAGCTCCAATTTAAATAAAGAGAATATAAAGCTGTGTATATTTCTTGCACAACGATCTCCTGGGTAAATCAACACACAGGAGAAACTAATGAATATAAATAGTGGCTTTATAAAAGCATTGGCAGTTATTGCTTTAGCATTTGTTCCCGTTACTGCGTTTAGTTCAATAGATGGTATTAATGAAGCAGGCGATTTGATTATCGTCACGGGCACGGGCCAAATTGTTGTAGACCCTGATTTAGCTAATGTCGACATATCAGTCGTAACAAAAGCTACAACCGTGACCAAAGCCCAAGAGTTAAACAGCATAAGATCAAAAAATTTAGTGACGTCCGTTGTGTCTAAATTTGAACTTCAAAAAGATGATTATAGAACTACAAATTATTCAGTTCATCCTGAGTATACAACTCAAGGAAACACACAGGTTCTCACTGGATACTCTGTTACCAACTCATTCTTATTTACCCTAAGAAATCTTTTAAGACTTGGAGAGTTTCTAGATGTAGCGGGCGCTACAGGTGGCACTCATATTGGAAATATTTCTTTTGGAATATCAAATCTTAAAGAATTACAACTCCAAGCGCTGAGTCTTGCAATGAATGATGCGCGCGTTAAAGCGGATGTGATTGCTCAAACTGCAGGCCGCGCTGTGACTCGCGCTGTGAAAGTTATAGTAGACGATTATCAAGTCGAAGCTAAGCAAGTAAGGGCCGCTGACAGAAGAGAATCAACGGTGATTTATGCAGGAAAACTTTCAGTTTCGAGCAGCTTAAAGGTTGAGTTTGAATTTTAATATTAAAAATGAAACATACTTGAAAAACTAACACCTGAATAAAGTTCTTTGGTGATGGCGCCTGTATTTTTGTTGGCCAGAATCATTTCTGTACTAACAAGAGAGGCGCCAATATTTAAAAGATAAATTTCTAAAAACCCACCATAGGTAAAGCGTTGCATTTTCCATGTGCTCTGAAGGGCATTAATGTCAGATTCTAAAGTTGTCTGATATTCAACGCGTCCTCCTAAAAAATTTAATAGATAAAGTTTGGCCTCAGCCCCTAGATAAGTTGCGTAATGGGAATATGAATTTTGTGTGTTTGACCACAGGCCCGTTTGATTCATAGACATATAGCCTGCTTTTACAAGAAGACCCGTGTCTTGTGAGCTGCGACCAATGGGGCGAATTAAAAGTGCCGCACCCATTTCATTATATGTGTGTGAATTTTGAGTGGAAGGAGGTTCAACTAAAAAAGAAGTTGTTTGTGAGTAAAAACCCTCAACTCCTAAATCAATGTTTAAAGATCGAGTACGATTACCCTTAGTAAATAGATCGTCGAGTAAAAATTGAAGTCGTCCTGAAGCGCGAGTGTCTTTTCCTAATTTATCGCCATTACGCGTCACGGGCCCTGAATCTTGAGAGTATGTGAGAACAAAATCGGTATATGGCCCACTTGAGCTTCCACCACCGCGTCCGTATTTAGAATCTTGAGCGCTTGTGGCTTCTTTTTGTTTGCGAATAAAATCTAAAATGTTGAATCGTTCCGATGACCTACGGCTTTGAGTCTGGCCCACGCTTGACCCTCCACCTGCACTCGCACCCCCACCACCTTGGGTATAAGCCAGGGACGGTAAAATCAATAAAGTCGCCATAATCAATATAATTTGTCTAGACAACGAGAGCCCCCACTGTTTAATTACGCCCGATAAGCCGTCATTATACAAGGGTTGAGTTTGACGTGCCGCAAAAACAGCTGTAATTAATTGTAGTGGGTTTATAGAATTAACTTGAATCAATAACACAACGCTTTTCTAATTATTTAACTTCACCTTGAGGAGAAAAACCAATGGCAGACGTATTAGTCGTAACCAGTAAAGTAAAAAAGTATATTAAAGAAAAGGGCGATTGCAACACCAGCTCTGAGACAATCGATATCTTAAGCAAAGCAGTAGAGCGTCTTTGTGAAAAAGGTATGGAGCATGCAAAAAATGATGGCCGCAAAACCGTAATGGCGCGCGATATCATCATCGATCACATTTAATCGCGATTTAATTTAATCTATATTTTTATAAGGCACTATTTGCTTAGGTAAGTATGTGCCTTTTCTTTTGTCTAAAATTATCGAGGCATAGTTGGTGGAGCAATTGGTGGCGGTGCATCGTCTGAGTTTGGTCCTGGCGCAGTTGTTTTGGAGTCGTCTGTAGTGGGTGTTTCTGCATTATCTGATGAAGAATTTGCAGGCGCTGCGGGTGATGATTGTGGTTGAGTTGCTCTTGGTGTTTCTTTAATCACAAATCGAAGTGGGTCTTGTTTACATTTATAAGAACCATCACGCAAAATGGTGCATCGATCAGAAGCAAGTGCATCGGCAGTAACGGTAGAGCTAAGTGTTTTTGGTCGCTCGCTCAGACGATAGGCGATACATTCTTTAAGCCTTTCATTCTTGTCACAATATAATCGTTTTTTCTTTAGACACAGATCGTATTTTAAAACCTCTGTAGGAATAGACATATCAATTGGGCGTTTGCAAATCGGTATGGTGGCAGTACTTGGTTTGGTTTCAGCGAAGGCTGAATTCATCATAGAAAATATAATCAGATATACGAAAGTCCACATTGGCATCTTCCTTAGAGCATGGTCGAGCTCACTTAGTTCTGTCAACGGCCTTGTCTGAAAGGGCCATTACCGTTAGCCTAATAGTATGCCAGCTTTTCGAAGAGTCCTGATTTTGATTTTTCTCATGCTATTTGCGGCAAGTGCCTTTGCCCGCGATGAGCTTATTGAAACGGCAGAAAAACTTTATCGCTCAGGAAGAGTTCCAGAAGCAAAGCGCATGATTGCCAATTTCATTACCAATAATGAAACGGCAAAAGGGTATGTCGAAATAGGGCATCTTTATTCACGAATGCGTAAATGGCCAGAGGCGGTTCATTATTTAAGTATTGCAACAACACGAGAACCAAAAGATGCACAGATTTGGTACGAGTTGGGTTTGGCCCAACATCAAAATAAAAATGTGGATGAATCAATTGAAAGTATCAGGCGATCAATAAGTTTGAATCCTAAAAAGTCACATTCGGTTTTTGCACTTGGTGAAATTCTTGAGTATGCCCATGACCGTTATGAAGCGCGGCAAATATATATTGCTGCAATTAAAAAATTAGGTAACCAAGCAGCAATTCGGGCCAAACTTTGTTGGGTGAATTATCAAGATTCATTTTTTGCTGAAACTATTCGGCAATGTTCAAAAGCGGTTGAATTAAATCCAAAAGATGATGTGTCTTGGGGCCTACTTGGAAAAACATATTTTGACAGCCAGGTAAGAGATAAGGCTTTTAAGACTTTTAAAAAGGGTTTAAGTTTAAATCCAAACTCTGCACCCATTCACCGTGCACGTGGGCTTGTATATTTTGAAGAAAAAAGTTGGGAGCAAGCCGCAGTCGATTTGGGAAAAGCTTTTGGAATTGATCCCCTTGACGATGAAGCCGGTGTTTATTTAGCGCGCGCACTCTTTGAAACCGGTAGTTATGAACATGCACTTCCTATTTTTTCTGAAGCTTGCCGGTTGAATCGATCTTATCGATTTGATTTTTTAGCCAAGCAAAGAGATCTCATGAGAAAAAATTTAGACGAAATAGCAAGTAGGTATCAAGAGGTTTTAGACACCTTATGATTTTGCGGCTAATTTTTTAAGCTCTTCAAGTGAGATGATTTGAACACCAAGGTCTTGAGCTTTTGTGAGTTTTGAGCCTGCGTCTTCACCACATAAGAGATAATTTGTTTTCTTACTTACTGATGAACTCACGGTTCCCCCGTGAGCTTCGATAAAATCTTTTGCCTCATCACGAGACATTTCACCAAGTGAACCCGTGATTACAAAGGTCAGGTTTTCAAGTGTGGATTTTTGCTGAGTGGTTGAGTTGCTTTTTTCAGCGGCGGCTAATGTAACGCCTTGTTTTAATATGGCGCGCATCTCTTGAGAAAAAGTTTTTGACTTAATACTTTTAAGAATGCTCTGGGCAACTTTTTCACCCACCTCTTCTACATCGAGAAGTTCTTCTTCTGATGCGCTTAAAAAGTTTTCAAGATTTTTAAAGTGACGAGATAAAAGTTTTGCGGTTTGCTCTCCAACAAATCGAATTCCCATTGCATAGATGAGGCGCGCAAGGGTTGATGATTTAGAGCGATCAATACTCTCTAAAAGATTTTGGATAGATTTATCCCCCTGTCTTGGAAGGGTTTCTAATTTTTCTTTATCAAGGCGATAGAGATCAGAAAATGTTTTTACCAAGTTATTATCCACAAGTGCATCGACGATTTTATCACCTAGTTTTTCAACATTTAAAGCTCTGCGGCTTACAAAATGTTTCAGTGATTCTTTAAGCCTAGCTTCGCAAAGTAAATTCTCACAGCGAAGTACCGCTTCCCCCTCTGGTTTGACAGCCTCTACACCACAAGCGGGGCATTTTAACGGAAGTTTAAATGGTTTACTTTCACGAGGTCTTTTATCTAAGTCGACACTTACAATTTCAGGAATAACATCACCCGCTCTTTGAATAACAACGGTGTCACCCACACGCACATCTTTTCGATCTATCTCATCTTGATTATGAAGTGTGGCATTTGTAATGGTCACGCCACCCACAGTTACCGGGTGCATAATGGCAACCGGTGTGAGGGCTCCGGTTCTTCCAACTTGCACATCGATTTTTTCAATAACTGTTTTGGCTTGATCGGGCGGATATTTGGCCGCCGCTGCCCAGCGTGGGCTTCTTGCTATAAAACCTAAATCTCTTTGAAGATTAAGATCATCAACTTTAATTACAATGCCGTCGATATCGTACTCAAGTGCGTGGCGTTTTTTCTGAAGTGATTCATAATATTTAATAACTTCTTCAGCACCCTCACATGTTTTACCTAAAGGATTAACTGGAATGCCCCACTCAAGAATAAGTTTTTCTAAGGACTCATGTTTTGATGGTTTTTCTTTTGCAGCCTTTCCCCATTCGATGGTTCCAAAACCGTAAAAATATGCTCGCAGTGGTCGTGAAGCTGCGATTTTAGGATTGAGTTGGCGAATACTTCCAGCTGCCGCGTTTCGTGGATTCGCAAAGGGCTCATCACCATCTTCAACTTGTTGAGTGTTGAGATCTGCAAAATCTTTTTTAAATAATAAAATTTCGCCTCTGACCTCTAAAATTTGTGGTGGGTTTTTTGTTCGAAGTCTTAGTGGAATAGTTTTAATAGTGCGAACATTTGCAGTCACCTCTTCACCTGTGACGCCATCACCGCGCGTAAGTGCTTGAACCAACACGCCGTCTTCGTAAATAACTTCTATGGCAAGGCCATCAAGTTTTGGTTCAGCTAAATAAATGATTTTTTTCTCAGCGGGTGCATCTAAAACTTTAAGTACTCTTTGGTCAAAGTCTCTAATCTCTTCAGCTGAATATGTATTTGAAAGTGAAAGCATGGGTTGTCTGTGTGCAACTTTTTTAAACTGACTTAAGGGTTTGCCGCCAATTCGTTGAACCGGGCTATCAATACTTTTTAGCGTGGGGTAGAGCTCTTCAAGTTTTTCTAAAGCTTTTAGTAATTGATCGTATTCAAAGTCAGAAATCACGGGTCTATCGAGTGTGTGATATTTATAGTTGTGATCATCAAGATCTGAGGCTAACTGCTCCATAAGCTTTTGTGCGTCTTCGTTATGCTTCTTTGGAGTGCACTCCAAAGAAGTAATTTTTTTCAGAACTTCTTTTGAAGTCATTTGTTTTGTGGACATGCTCACCAAATAACCCAACTCTTATATTTAATCCACATTTCCCACACATTACACCGCGCGTTAAAAGCAGAAGGTGATTGATTAGATCTCTGTTTTCTTCTAGTTTCTAGTGTTCGTTTTTAAAACAAGTGCGTCGATTACAAAAAGTAACGGCGTACCTAATTGGAGGTTTTTTGTATGTCGTTGTCCGAAGAAACAATTAAAAAAATTGCTGATTTGGCGCGGTTAGAGCTTACTCCAGAAGAGCACACCCTTTATTCAAAACAACTTACAGCAATTGTTGATTTCATTTCGCAATTATCAAAAGTAAACACTGATGGCGTAGCCCCGCTTGTAACACCCACTGAAATGGCGCAATCATTTCGCGAAGATGTTGTGGGAAAAGGTTTTGAACCCGGCGCCGCTACAAGCAATGCACCCCAAAATTCTGGAAACCTCTACAAAGTGCCGCCCGTTTTATAAGAAATCGAATTAAGGAGTATAAGAAGTGGATTTGAGTGAATTAACAATTAAATCTTTACGCGACAAAGTTCGAAGTGGCGAAATCAAAGCGCGAGCTGTGGTTGAAGACTCACTTAAAAGAGCCAAAGACACACAAGGTAAGCTTAACGCCTTTATTACGATTTGTGAAAAAGAAGCGCTCCTTCGTGCTGATCAAATAGATAAAACAGTAAGTTCAAAAAAAGATCCGGGTGCACTCGCGGGAGTTTGTGTCGCCGTAAAAGATCTACTTCTCACTAAAGGTGTTAAAACAACGGCTGCATCAAAAATATTAGCAGATTTTATTCCCCCCTATTCTTCAACTGTTGTTGAAAAACTTGAAGCTGCTGGTGCGATCATAATTGGAAAAACAAATCTTGATGAGTTTGCTATGGGTGCGAGTAACGAAAACTCAGCATTTGGCCCTGTGAAAAACCCCTGGGATCTAACTCGTGTGCCTGGTGGGTCAAGCGGTGGTTCTGCAGCAGCTGTTGCTGCACGCATTGCTCCAGCCTCTATTGGCACAGACACGGGCGGAAGTATTCGTGAGCCCGCAAGTTTTTGTGGAGTAGTTGGAATAAAACCAACCTATGGAAGAGTATCACGCTACGGTGTTGTGGCTTTTGCGTCGTCACTTGATCAAGTCGGGCCCATGGCTCAAAATGTTGAAGACGCCGCATTAATGCTTGAGGTGATCTCAGGAAAAGACAAACACGATTCCACATCAGCAGATGTTTTGGTTCCTGCGTTTAGCGAAAAAATTATCGATAATATGAAAGGCCTTAAAGTTGGTCTTCCAAAAGAATATTTTGTAGATGGAATTGAACCTGAAGTTCGTAAAGCTGTTGATCAGGCGGTGAGTGTTTTAAAAGCTCAAGGTGCAGAAGTGGTTGAGGTTTCTTTGCCACTTACTGAATATGGAATCGCAGTTTATTATTTAATAGCACCTTGTGAGGCAAGCTCAAATCTTGCTCGTTATGACGGCGTACGATTTGGTCATCGCACATCAGAGGCAAAAGATATTCATGAGCTTTACAGGCGCTCACGTGGTGAAGGTTTTGGAGCAGAGCCAAAGCGTCGGATTATGCTTGGCACTTATGCACTATCAAGTGGGTACTATGATGCGTATTACAAAAAGGCCTGTCAGGTACGAAGACTTATTCGCGATGATTTTTTAAAAGCATTTTCAAAATGCGATGTAATTGCAACACCCGTTGCAACAGGCCCCGCATTTAAATTAGGTGAAAAAGCCACTGATCCACTGGCCATGTATCTCAATGACGTTTTTACTTTAAGCCCATCACTTGCGGGTATCCCCGGTTTAAGTGTGAATTGTGGTTTTACAAAAGAAGGTCTTCCAATCGGTTTGCAGCTTTTAAGTAAACACTTTGATGAAGAAAAGATCATTCGCGCCGCTTATACGGTTGAAAAACATTCTGGCTTGCCCGTAAGGAGACCCCATGGCTTTTGAAGCAGTAATTGGTCTTGAAGTTCACGCGCAATTATTAACAAACACAAAAATATTTTGCTCATGCTCTTCTTCATTTGGAGCAGGAGATAATGAAAACACATGTCCCGTTTGCACCGGAATGCCAGGAGCCCTGCCCGTTTTAAATAAGCAAGTTGTGGATTACTCAATATTGACGGGCCTCGCATTGGGTTGTGAAATTCGAGAGAACAATGTTTTTTCACGAAAAAATTATTTTTATCCAGATTTACCCAAGGGTTATCAAATTTCTCAATACGACGAACCCATTTGCATTAAAGGAAAAGTTACTTTTTTAGTAGATGGCGTTGAAAACACAGTTGGCATCACACGGGCTCACATGGAAGAAGACGCGGGTAAAAGCACTCATCATGGTGATTTTAGCCTCGTGAATCTTAATCGTAGCTCTGTCCCACTTTTAGAAATCGTAAGTGATCCTGATATTAGATCGGCAAAACAAGCGGGTGAGTATTTAAGAAACCTCAGATCAATTTTACTTTATCTTGGTGTTTGCGATGGAAACATGGAAGAAGGCAGTCTTCGCTGTGATGCAAATGTGAGTGTGCGGCCTGTAGGGCAAAAAGCTTTTGGAACACGAGTGGAGCTTAAAAATATCAATAGCTTTCGTTTTGTAGAAAAAGCTATCGAGTATGAAATTGGTCGGCAAGTAGATGCAATTGAGCAAGGGCAAAAAATTTCACAAGAAACACGGCTGTATGACCCAGATAAAAATCGCACAATGCCTATGCGATCAAAAGAAGAAGCTCATGATTATCGGTATTTTCCAGATCCAGATCTTTTAACTCTAACAGTTGATCGCGCATGGGTTGAGAAGGTGAAGGCTCGATTGCCTGAGCTTCCATTGCAAAAATTAAAGCGGTTTGTAAGTGAATATCAAATTCCTGAATATGACGCGCAAATTCTTACAACCTCTAGGCCACAAGCCGAATTTTATGAAGATGTGGTTAAACAAGGTGGAAACCCCAAAGCCGCGAGTAACTGGATCATGGGTGATCTTTTACGCATCTTAAATGAACAAAAATTAGAAATCACACAATCGCCCATTACAACAACACAACTCGCAGATCTTTTGAAGCACATGGATGCCGGAAAAATTTCCGGAAAAATCGCAAAAACAATTTTTGAAGATTTAGCTCAAAAGAAATATGTAGGTCTTAGTGTTGAAGAGATTATTCAAAAAAACAACCTCACCCAAGTAACAGACACAAAAGCTATTGAAGTTGTCATAGATAAAATCATGACAGCAAACCAAGGCCAAGTAGATCAATTTCGAGCTGGTAAAGAAAAAGTTTTTGGATTTTTTGTAGGACAAGTGATGAAAGAAATGAAGGGCCAAGGCGCCCCGCAAGTCGTCAATGATTTGTTGAAAAAGAAATTAAAGGGAGAATGACCTTATGCTTAAGAAGCTGTTAATTTTCGTTGGTGTTCTCGTGGGTCTATTTGTTTTGGCCTTGGTTTTGGTTCCGCTTTTTGTAGACGCTAATAAATTTCGTCCACAGATTGTAAAAACTGTTGAAGATAATTTGAATGCTGATCTTGAGTTGGGCAACCTTAAGCTTTCACTTTGGGGTGGTGTTAATATCCAAATTGAAAAACTTGTACTTTCAGAAAAAGGTTCACAAGGTAAGGCCATTGTATTTGCAATGACTGATGCAAAATTAAAAGTTCCTTTTAGCTCAATACTTTCTGGCAACCCATCGGTGACACTCGTTGTTCAAAAGCCCCAAATTCGAGTTGTTTCAGGCCTTGATGGTAAACTTAATGTTTCAAAACTTATGAAGCCAGCAGCTCCAGGCTCTGAGGCAGCTAAAGCACAAGAACAGGCTAAAGCTGACGCTGCTGCAGGTAAAAGCTCAGGTGGAAGTGGTGCGCTACCTGTTGAATTGAGTTTTAATATTGTAGATGGTCAAGTGACATACCTAGATGAAAAAGCAAATACTAAAACTGAAATCACAGGTTTTGATTTTGATTTGTTACGTTTTGGTGTGAACAAACCTTTTAATTTTAAAATGAAATCAAATTTAAATGTTCAACAAATGAAAGAGCTTACTCTAAAGGGTTCATTCACTCTTGAGGGTAAGGCTGGCATTTACATGGCCTCAAATGGATTTGAAAAACTAGATCTTGATGCTGATGCTGACATGACTGATCTTGTTGTTCGCTACACAACATTGATGAATAAAACTGATAAAGTTCCATTAAAGTTGGGTGTTACGCTAACAACAACTGATAAAAATTTAAAAATCACACGAGGGCATTTGCAAATTGCTGACGCGGCCGTTGATTCTGTTGGTACGATTGATAACTTTGATGCGCCAGTCGTAAATATGACCCTCACCGGAAAAAACTTTAATTTTGAACATTGGCAACAAGCCCTTGCTCCTTTGAAAGATTTCGACATGAAGGGTGGAGCTGAGTTTAATATTAAAATTTCAGGGCCTGTTTCTAAGTTGGTATTTGATGGTAAGGCAAATGTGAATAATGCCAGCCTTCAAGCACCGGGAATCGTTCCACGCGTGACTGACATGAACGCAAATCTTAATTTCACAAGTGATACGGCTGCAATTAGTAAGGCCTCACTAAAAATTGGTGCAAGTGATTTATCAATGGATGGAACGATTAGAAATTTTTCTAAGCCTGTAATCGTCGTAAATGTGAATAGTAAACTTTTAGACGTAGACAGCATGCTTCCTCAAAAAACACCTGAACAGAAAAAAGCTGATGCAGCCGCCGCAAAACAAGAAGAACAAGCGCAGCAAGCTTCGGGTCAAACGGCACCTGATGCTGAAAAATCAGCAAGTGGCCCTATTAGTGTGATGAAGAAAAATCCAACAGCGCGCGCTGTTGATTTTACGGGTCGAATGAAAGTTGCAAAAATTATTGTGAATAAGGCCGAACTCACAAGCCTTGATACAGAATTAACGTTTAAAGATCTTGTCATGGCATTAAAGAAAGCAAGTGCCAGTGCATTTGGTGGAAATTTGAATTTTAATTCCACAATCGATTTTAGAGGTGTTGACCCCACATACTCCGCAAGTGGTGATGTCTCAGCTCTTGATATAAATGCCGCGATTACAAACCAAATGCCTGTGATGAAAGATACGGTTTTGGGTAAAGTCTATAGTAAGTTTGCCGTAAACGGTTCGGGGCTTTCAAAACCTAAAGTGAAACAATCAATGAAGGGTAACGGAAATTTTAGGATCGAAAAAGGTACTTGGTCAGCTCTTAAGGCCATGCAGGGTGTGGGTGAAAAACTTAAAAGCATTCCTGGTGCAAAAGATAAATTGGGCGCTGTGGATATTTCAGGAAAATTTAAACAATTAAAATCTGATTTTACTATTTCAGATGGCAAGTTTAATATTGTCGGCATGATTGCAGATATGGAAGAAGGAAACACTGGGGTTAACGGGAATGGTTTTGTAGATTTTGATATGAATCTTTCTCTAGCTGGTAAAATTTTAATTCCCGGTGGTGGTGATGTTCCAGGAGAGCTTAAGAACAGCGACGGTAGAACAGCTATTCCCTATGAAATGGGATGCTCAGCTACTTCACCGTGTTTGAAAATGGATGGTCCTGCGCAAATTGTGGCCAAAGCCTATTTGAAAAAAGAAGGTGGAGCTGCGGTGAAAAAAGCGCTTGAAAAAATCGATAATCCTCAAGTTAAGGAATTGCTTAAAAAATTACCGTTCTAAAAAGGACTGTCATGAAAATCGCTGCGGTTGATCTTGGCACAAACACCTTTCTCTGTCTTATTGCGGAGGTGATAGGTCAATCGCCTACGCGATCGCTCAAAGTTATTGAAGACGTTGCGCGCGTTGTGCGTTTGGGTGAAAAAGTTCATGAAAATCGTGCTTTTTTACCTATTGCGCTTGAACGCGCAGCTCGTTGTCTCACAGAGTTTCAAGAGCTGATTAAAGAAAATAAAGTCGATAAAGTAATTGCCACAGCGACTAGTGCAGCACGCGATGCAACTAACGGGCATAAGCTTATTCAATTGGGTCGTGGTCGTGGGATTCCCATTCACATTATTGAGGGTCGTCGAGAGGCATCATTAAGTTTTGCTGGTGCTGTGTCTGCAGTACCCGATGCACACAAAAGAAAAATACTTGTAATTGATGTGGGCGGTGGTTCAACGGAGCTTATTTTTTCTGAAAATGGAAACACGCTTAAAGAAAGAAGTTTTGATGTGGGGTGTGTTCGCCAAACAGAAATCTATCTTAAGAAAGATCCCATTGATTTTACAGAATATGAAAACATGAAACAAGTTGTTCTTAAGGTGTTAAAAGAATATGGGCGTGTTGATCCAGATCTTATTATCGCAGTTGCCGGTACACCCACTACTTTAGCGTGCATTGATCAAAAAATTTCTTTTGATGACAGTAAAGTTGAGGGGCATGTTTTGACAAAATCACGTATTCAAGAACTTGCTAAAGAATTAGGGAGCCTTACTTTAGAAGAAAGAAAAAAGGTAAAAGGCTTAGAGCCGTTGCGAGCCGACGTTATAGTCGCAGGTTGTGCACTTCTTGAGTGTGGTCTTGATGTTGCTCAGCAATCAGAACTTCGCGTTTCGACTAGAGGGCTTCGTTACGGTGTTGCTTTGAATTACGAGAGTTTCAAGTGATTCCATTCCTGCTATTATTTTTTATTGCCGACGTACATGCAGATTTAATATTCAAAATGAAAAAAATAACGTTAAATCAAACAGAATTACTGGTTGAAGTGGCTGATAATCCAGAGTTATCATCTCAGGGCTTAATGTTTAGAACTTCTTTAAAAGATGGAGAGGGAATGATTTTTATTTTCCCTCGTTCTCAAGAACTTGGTTTTTGGATGAAAAACACGTTGATCCCATTAAGCATCGGCTACTTTGATGAAAAAGGAATTCTTTTTCAGATCACAGATATGGAGCCGGCTAGCCCCATGGATCAAAAACCAAAAACATATTCCAGTATAAAGCCTGGTAAATACGCTCTTGAGGTGCCCAAGGGGTGGTTTGTGCGAAAAAATATTAAACTTGGCGCAAAACTAAAATTATAAATTTAATTTAATCAGAAACTTTTATAGGAAGTTGGTTTGATAAAAATTTTTTTAAAGTTTCTTTTTTAACTCTAATGCGAGTTCTCTAAATTCAGTTTGTTCAATTCTATGTTGAGGATCATCTTTCATATTTAAAACAGCCTCAATCTGTGGCCGCGCAAGATCTTTATTGCCTGTATGTTTTAGTTCTGCCTGCGCATAGTAAATGCGATTTCCATAATGTTCAGGGGCTAGAGCAACGGCTTTTTTCATATGCTCTAATGCTTTAGGAAAACTTCCAAAACTGAAGGGCCAGCCTGGTAGTTCATAATAGAGTCTTCCCATAGCTCTGTGGGCACCCGCTTGTTCAAATTTTTCATCGATACTTAAAATAATCTCTAAATGTTTTTTCATTGCAGGTGCGTTGCCAAAGGCTTTGCTGATTCCGATATCTAAGCCCTGCTTGCCAATTGCGGCGGCTTTCCAAAAATTTGCAGTTATGTTTTTTGTATTCAGTGCCAAGCTTTTGTCGGCGGCATCAATTGCTTTTTGATAGCGTTTAATGCGCTCATCTTTTTTGTCGTGATCAACAGCATAGAAAAAATTTACTCTCGATAATTGTGCGAAACACTCATCGTCTTTACCATCTGCTAAGCACACATCTTCAAGCCACTTCGATGTTTTAAGTACTTCATCCACCGCGGTTTCATGAATTTCTGCAATACGATCCACTCGTTTTAACTGGTCTAATGTCAGTGCTTGAATAGTTATTGTCTTCATGAGGAAAACAGAAAAAATAATTGCAGCAAAAGTTTTATGTACCAAGGTCTTGGTTTTCATATTCAAAAGCTCCTTTTACACACCAAAGTAGAGGATAAATCTACCATAGTAGTCAAGCCCTCGGTCTCACAATTAATTTCTATTTCGAGAGTGGCACAGAGTGTGGTTAAATAGTAATAGGAGCTTAGGAAAGGCTCACACGCTGTTAACAACACCGAAGGATTGGATCATGAGGAAGACATCAGTTGTTTTGCATTTACTCCTTTCAGCTCTGCTTTTCACAGTTGTATCTTGTAGCTCAAGCGACGAACAAGCAGAAGAAGGTTCATCTGACGTAGCAGAAGCTTCAGCAGATGACGGAGCTCCCGTCGAATCAGGCGATAGCTCAATGACAGCTGGTGGTGAGCAATCACCTCCGCCAGAATCAGCTGAGGGTGAAGTAGCTGCCGCACCTACTGACGGTGAACAACCTTCAACTGATGGAGTTGCAACAGAACAAGCGCCCACAGACTCTGCATCAACAGATACAGCCGCAGCTCCTACTGAATCAGCTCCAACTGAGACAGCTCAAAATGATTCAAACTCTGGAGATTTATTTGGAGCAGGTACAACGGATAGTTCTGGAGAACCACCGGCTCCTAGAAAAAAACTTCCGCTCACACATATTAAAGATGTGCCTTTTGAAAAAGGCGGACAATTACTTAATACAGTTTATCTCGCTAGAGAAGGCGATGACCTAGCAGGTATTAGTCAAAAACTTTTCGGCGAAGACAAATCAAAACAACTTAAAAAAGCTAATCCACATTTGAAAAAGGGTGTGAAGACGGGTGACAAAGTTTATTTCAACTCACCTACAAGACCTGACGATCGCGAAAAACTTATTACAGTATATGAAGATCAAGGTTTACCAGCATCGACTTACACCACCAAAGAAGGTGATACACTTAAGACTTTAGCTTCTGAGTGGTATGGCGCTGAAGGTTCATATCGTGAGATTTTTTCAATAAATAAAAATCTTGCTGCTCCTACTGATTTACCTCCTGGAACAGAACTTCAATACTGGCCACCAGCTGCAACAATTGCTGCTTATGGTGCGAAGCCAGGAACAGAAGTTGCACAAGCTCCACCACCACCACCAGTTGAAGAACCCGTGGTTGCAGCACCACCAACAAACACAGTGCCAACACCGGTGCCTGCGATTGGTGCAATTGACCCAAATATTCCACCCGTGTCTCCTCCCACCGATTTAAATGCTCCACCACCACCACCCATCGCAAAACGTAAAAAAGAAAAAGATGGAATGGATAAAGACACAGTTATGTATGCAGCTGTGGGCGGAGTATTACTTATTGGTGGCGGTGCATTGGTCGCAATCAGACGCAGAAATGCCCGTAAGAGCCAGGGCCTCACACAAGTTTGATTAAATTAAAATTTAATTAAGCAACTTTACTGAGAATTGATTCTAACAAGTCTTTGTTAGAAGAAGATTTTTCGGTGGCGTAATAAATAATATCATCCACGATTTGAAGATCGCGATTATTAAAAGGCTGAAATTGTAAACCAGCACCTTTATCGCCAACCCATACTACAGTAGCTACCACTTTACGTGTGCGTCCGCTTACTGATAAAAATACATGAATTTTTTCAGAGAGTTTTAAGGGTTGTTCAGTTTTAACCAGAGCACCAGTTAAAGAAATGTTACGAACTTCAGCCTTATTGGTCTGACGTGCATAATTTCTCTTAATCTCAAATGCAAGCTCGACATTAAAGCGCTGTGCAGGTGTTTCTGTTTGCTCTGTGGTGTTAGTTTGGTTTTCCATATTACGACCCTCTCCTCTAATATACTTCTCGGAGTCCCCCACAAAGACTTGATGAAAAAAGTCAAAATTTTGGCGGTATATTTCATAAATGCTATCAGGTATTTAGGCGAGTTAGACCTATGGGTAGGTAAAAAGAAACCCTCTATTGCACTTAGAGGGCCTCTGCAAGTGGTTGATTTTACACGTTATTGGAGGGTGAAATCGGCTCTATCAACTCTAAAATCAGATTCACAAATTCCATAATCAGGTGATGTTACAGTGGCTGCTAATCGGTAACGAGCAGGTGGAGTAGCATTGTTACGTGACCGTGGCGCACCTACTTCGATATGTGTAATATGTTGGGGATTTATTTGTTTCAAAACATGAATGCGACCAACTAAACCTGGAAAACTTGCAATGAGAGTTCCCGCACCTGGGTTACCAGTATTAAATCCGCTATCAAAATAAGGATTGTTTGGTTGATGGGCTGCTGGATTAGGATTTTGTCCAATTTGGAAATCAGGATTAAATCCACCCGAACCTAAATCACTATTTCCATAGTTGCCATTTCCAAAGAGGGGTTCGTTATCCCAACTTCCATTAAAACCACCGTCGATTGAAGCATTGATATCAATGTTGATGTTGCGATCACGGCGATTGCGTGAGCGATCGTCACGGTCGTCTCTTGAATCAAATCTTCGGCGTTCTCTTTCTTGAAGAGCAGCTAAGCGAGCAGACATTTCTTGTTGTTTACTTACGTAAACCATACTGGGGGAACCTTCTAATGCGAAGCGATTGATTTCAATAGTCTGTGAACCACGATTAAGTTTGTACTGAATGGGCTGGCTGTTTTTCAACATACCAATGGGAGTTACCATGACAATGTTGAGATTTCCTTGGGCATCGAAGTTCAAATTAATGTCATAAACATTGCGAGCAAAACGACCTTTTCTTCTTTCGGGTCTTGGGGAATCATACAAATCTCTGACATTGCATGATTCAAGTGATGTCTCTTCAAATGTTCTTGATTGAGCTGGCTGAACAAAAAGCGTGCGATTGCTAATGCGTCCACCAGCAATGTGTACTTGTTGAAAATTAACGGGCCCTTGA
The DNA here is from genome assembly GCA_034439615.1 of Oligoflexia bacterium. Taxonomy (NCBI): domain Bacteria; kingdom Pseudomonadati; phylum Bdellovibrionota; class Oligoflexia; species Oligoflexia bacterium. The sequence goes on from JAWXAT010000031.1 coordinate 157,926, forward strand.
CCTTGAACATTATTCCAAGGCTGACCTGTTTGTGGATTTAAACCATTATGTACACCGGGGGGCACACCTTGGCCGTTATTGTCGCTGCTTTTATTACAAGCAACGAAACCTAACGCTAAAATTACGACTACAGCAGTTTTCATTGAGGGGCGCATGTCAACTTCCTCCAAATACAAAAGGACACGTTCGAACTTAATGATATTCAACTTATGGGCCAGAGAATGACGACTTAAGGTGCAATTAGCTTGAAATGAGGGAGCTTTTTTAAAAAATCGGTGACGATTCTGAGCTTCAGTGACTGAAATTGGCTTTAAAAAGCTATTGACATTAAAGCCAATAACCGTAAATTAGGGTTGTTCCAAAGGCGAAAACCATTAACCACTTAAGAAACTAATAAGAATTTCCTGAAACAAAACCCCACACATTTTAAATCTTATTTAAGGAGCTGTTTTCCTCATGAATCTCAAAGAACTAAAAGACAAAAAGATTAGCGATCTTAATGAGCAGGCCAAATCTCTCGGTATCGAAAACGGAGCGGGGCTTAGAAGACAAGATCTGATCTTTGAAATCCTCAAGAAACAAGCCGAAAAAGGCGAAATTTATGGTGAAGGTGTTCTTGAGATTTTACCCGATGGTTTTGGTTTCTTGCGCGCTCCAGATTACAATTATCTCCCGGGCCCTGACGATATTTACGTTTCACCCTCACAAATCAGACGTTTTAACTTAAGAACTGGTGACACTGTTTCAGGTACCATTCGCCCACCTAAAGAGGGTGAGCGTTACTTTGCTCTCTTAAAAGTTGAAGTTCTCAATCACGAAGCTCCTGAAAAAGCTCGCGATAAAATTCTCTTTGATAACTTAACTCCGCTTTATCCCCAGCGACGCATCAACCTTGAGTACAAGCCTTCAAATTACTCCACTCGAATTTTAGATATGCTTGTTCCTATGGGGATGGGTCAGCGAGCTTTAATTGTCGCGCCTCCCAGAACTGGTAAAACAGTTTTACTCCAAGACATGGCAAATGCGATTTCAACGAACCATCCTGATATTGTTTTGATTGTACTTCTGATCGACGAGCGTCCTGAGGAAGTAACAGATATGCAACGTAACGTTAAGGGTGAAGTAATTAGCTCTACATTTGATGAGCCCGCAACTCGTCACGTTCAAGTTGCTGAAATGGTTATTGAGAAAGCAAAGCGTCTTGTTGAGCATAAAAAAGACGTCGTTATATTGCTTGATTCCATCACTCGTCTTGCTCGTGCGTACAACACGGTTGTACCACCATCGGGTAAAATTCTATCAGGCGGTGTTGATTCTAATGCTCTTCATAAGCCTAAGCGCTTCTTCGGGGCAGCTCGTAATATTGAAGAAGGCGGAAGTCTTACGATCATTGCTACAGCCCTAATCGATACTGGTTCACGTATGGATGAGGTAATTTTTGAGGAATTTAAAGGAACTGGTAACTCTGAGGTTCATTTAGACCGTAAACTCATGGAAAAACGTATATTTCCATGTCTTGACATTAATAAGTCAGGAACCCGTAAAGAAGAGCTCCTAGTGGGTAAAGAGACAGTAGGGAAGGTTTGGATCCTGCGTAAAGTCCTGCAGCCCATGAACGTAGTGGATAGCATGGAGTTTTTGCTGGATAAAGTATCGGCCACGAAGACTAATTCTGAGTTCATGCAAAGCATGAACGCCTAAACCCTGAAAAGGGCTTGCCAAAAGGCTCTTAGGTTTGTTAAAAACATTCTTTAATTTCGTAACGGTTTTAAAGAGTTGGCGCAAAGCGCATAATTGAGGTTTGAAAAATGCAAGATGGAATTCACCCTGAATATTACAAAGTAAAAGTAAACTGCGTTTGTGGAGCAAGTTTTGAATTGAATTCAACCAAGAAAGAATTTGGTACTGATATCTGTTCACAATGTCATCCGTTCTTCACAGGAAAACACAAACTCATGGATACGGAAGGCCGCATTGATCGTTTCCGTAAAAAATACGCTGGCAATACTGCAGCCGTCAAAAAATAAGTTTTCTCTGAGAACAACCAACTTTTTAAAACACAGCTGGTTGATGGCCACAACTATGGCCGTTGGCGGACAAGCCGTTATTGAAGGCGTAATGATGCGCTCACCAAATTCAATGGCTGTCGCCGTTCGTCGTCCAAGTGATAAAAAAATCATTGTTAAAGAATTTCAGTGGGTCAGTCTTTCTGAGAAACATCCGTTTCTTAAAAAACCAATTCTTCGCGGCATGACCATTCTTGTTGAATCAATGATGAATGGAATAAGTGCTTTAAGTTTTTCAGCAGAACTTGCCTCACTTGAAGAACAAAAAGCCGATCCAACAAAACAAGCAGATAATAAATCTGAAGCGCTGACAAAGGGCGCTATCGTTGCAAGTATCGTGGTGGCTTTTGGAATGGGAATTTTCATGTTCGTAGTACTCCCGCATTTACTCACAGAGCTTTTTGGAAGATTTTTTCTAAATTCATTAGCTGTTGATACGTTTTCTTTTCATTTCATTGATGGACTCATAAAGATGTCGATTTTTATTGGGTATGTCATGGCCATTTCATTAATGAAAGATATCAAGCGCGTTTTTCAGTATCACGGTGCTGAACATAAAAGTATTTTCGCTTTTGAAAAACAATTACCATTAGTTATTGAAAATGCTCGCATTCAATCAAGATTTCATCCGCGATGTGGAACCAGTTTTATTTTAACTGTCATTTTAGCGTCGATACTTATTTTTAGTGCTGTGTTTCCACTTTTACCGCGCCCTGATCTTTCGCCTGTTTTGACAAGTCTATTGTTTGCATTAATCAAAATTCCATTGATGCTCCCCATTGTTGGATTGTCATATGAATTTATTAAGCTCATGGGTAGTGATTCATGCCCAGCATGGTTAAAAACATTAAGTAAGCCTGGGCTTTTTATGCAAAATCTCACAACACGTGAACCTGATGATGAGCAAATTGAAGTAGGTCTTGCTTCTCTCAAGGCATGTTTGTGGAGAGAAGAGAATTTATCGAAAGATCCTAAAAAGAAACGTGAAAGTTTAATTGAATTTGAATCTATTTCTTCACCTGTTTTTGAACAGCGTCTCGCTGAACAAGCCTAGCTCATGGAAACTTTGAATGTTTAAAAAACTACACGTCTTTGAGGCGCGCTATACTGAGCTGGGTTCACTTTTATCTGATCCTAATGTTACGAGTAATCCAAAAACATATACGGCTTATATGAAGGAGTACGCTTCACTTCAAGAGTTGGTGGATTCTTATCGCGAGTATAAAAAAATTAAATCCGATTTTGAATCTACAAAACTCATGATGGATACAGAAAAAGATCAATCGCTTCAAGAGATGGCAAAACTTGAACTACCAGGCATTGAAGCAAAACTACACAAGCTTGAGGCAGAATTAAAACTTCATCTTCTGCCAAAAGATCCAAACGATGATAAAAATATTTTTGTAGAGATTCGATCGGGAGCTGGTGGTGATGAGGCCGCTTTATTTGTTGAATCGCTTTATACAATGTATATGAAGTTTGCGCAAAAAAATGGTTGGCAAATTGAAATGATGTCCATGGCCCCTGGTAACATGGGTGGATTTAAAGAAATTATCATGGGCATTAAGGGCAAAAAAGTATTTAGTAAGCTTAAATACGAAAGTGGTGTTCATCGAGTTCAGCGTGTTCCAAAAACTGAAACACAAGGTCGCATTCACACATCAACAGTTACTGTGGCTGTTTTACCCGAAGTTGAAGAGGTTGATATTAATATTAACCCCTCAGATTTAAAAATCGATGTTTTTAGAAGTGGTGGCCCTGGAGGGCAAAGTGTTAACACGACTGACTCTGCTGTTAGAGTAACTCACGTTCCTTCGGGTGTGGTTGTTGTCTGCCAAGATGAGAAATCACAAATTAAAAACAAAGCTAAAGCACTTAAAGTTTTATATGCACGCATGTATGATGCTGAAATTCTTAAAGCGCAAAATGAATTATCTTTTCAAAGGCGCGGGCAAATTGGCACGGGTGATCGCAGTGAGCGAATTCGCACGTATAATTTTCCACAAGGTCGTGTGACGGATCACCGCATTGGTCTTACGCTTTATCAAATAGATAAAGTGATCGCTGGTGATCTTGAAGAAGTGATTGAGCCGTTAATTGCACATCACCAGTCTGAAGCGTTAAAGAGTCAATGATGACTGTTATGAGGGTGTTTAATTGAGTACTGCTGAAGCATGGACAATTCAAAAAATCATTGATTGGACGACTAAACATTTTGTCTCAAAAGGCATTTCATCAGCGCGTCTGGATACTGAGCTTTTACTTGCGCGAGCACTTAGTTGTCGTCGATTAGATCTTTATCTCAAATTTGATCAGCCGCTTAAAAATGAAGAGCTCAGTACTTTTAAAGAAATGGTAAAGCGTCGAAGTCAAAAAGAACCGGTTGCATATATTCTTGGTGAAAAAGAATTTTACGGCCGTGGTTTTTCTGTTGGCCCTGGTGTTTTGGTTCCAAGGCCAGAGACTGAGCATTTGATTGATGAAGTTCTAACTTGGGTGAAGCAAGGTGGTTTTACTTACAACGAACTTCGCATTTTAGATGTAGGCAGTGGTTCAGGTTGCATTGGTTTAACATTAGCAGCGGAACTTCCAAATGCCCGTGTAGTTTTATTAGATAGTTCACAAGTCGCGTGTAGTTTTACAGAAAGTAATGCACTTAAGCTTGGTGTTTCTGAAGTCGTTGAAGTTATTAATCAAGACTTTGAGAGTTATGCACAATCCACAACAGAGCAGTTTGACATTGTGGCTAGTAATCCCCCTTACATTGGCACCCTAGTTAAGTCTGAACTGCAAGAAGATGTGCGTCGCTATGAGCCAGAACAAGCACTCTTTGGTGGAAGTCGAGGTGATGAACTTATAAATCGCTGGATGCCTTCGTACATTAAACTTTTAAAACCATTAGGACTTTTAGTTTTTGAAATTGGCTCAGACCAAGGTGAAGTTGCTAAAAAAATTCTGGCTGATTCAAAAGATCTAGACCAGGGCCGCTTGGCCGCAGATTATTCTGGCCACCCGCGAATCGTGCGTGCCATCAGAAAAGAAAATCTGTAAAATAAACATATAAAGTGTGAATTGCAGCACCAGTACAACAACAAGGTAAAATAAAATGGATAAAATCATAGTTGAAGGTGGTCACGTTCTTGAAGGGACCGTTCGTGTGAGTGGTGCGAAAAACTCAGCACTTCCCATATTGTTCGCCTCACTTCTGGCTTCAGGAAAACATACATTTAAAAATGTTCCCCATCTTAAAGATGTGGAATCAACATTAGAACTTTTGGGAAGTCTTAATTGCAAAACTTCATTAGCTGACAACACAGTTATTATTGAAAGTGAAGAAGCAAAAAATCTTGAAGCACATTATGATCTTGTTCGAAAAATGAGAGCCAGCGTTTTATGTCTTGGCCCACTTATTTCTCGCTACGGTTTCGCGCGCGTGAGTCTTCCGGGAGGTTGTGCCATAGGTGCGAGGCCCATTAATCTTCACCTTGAAGCTTTAGAAAAAATGGGCGCGACTATTAAAATTGAAGAGGGTTATGTCGAAGCCACGTGTAAGAAACTTCAAGGCACGACTATTATTTTTGACACAGTAACTGTTACGGGAACTGAAAACATAATGATGGCCGCTGTTTTGGCCGAGGGTACAACTCTTTTAGAAAATGCTGCTAAAGAGCCAGAGATCGTAGATCTTGCTGAGTATCTCAATAAAATGGGCGCAAAAATCACAGGTCATGGCACAAGCATTATCACTATTAAAGGTGTGGGAAGTCTTAAGGCTACACAACACGAGGTGATGCCTGATCGTATTGAGGCGGGCACACTTGTGATTGCGGGTGCCATCACAGGTGGTGAAGTAACGGTTGAAGGGTTTAACCCGGTAATTATTGAATCACTTATTATGAAGCTCTCTGAAATTGGATTTAAAATTCAATCACTCACTGGGAAAGCTTCGGGCGTTCGTGTTTCATCATCCGGAAAATTTTTCCCCGCTACCGATATTACAACCCAACCATATCCTGGTTTTGCCACAGATCTTCAAGCGCAGTTCATGGCATTAATGTGTGTTGCTCAGGGGACAAGCATTATTACTGAAACTATTTTTGAAAATCGATTTATGCACGTAACAGAACTTTCACGATTAGGCGCAGATATAGCACCAAAATCAAGAGTAGCGATCGTTCGCGGAAAACCAAATGGCCTCACCGGCGCGCCAGTAATGGCAACCGATCTTCGAGCCAGCGCTTCACTTGTGCTTGCAGGTCTTGTGGCAAAAGGAAAAACCCAAGTCAGTCGCATTTATCATTTAGATCGCGGCTATGAAAACCTAGAAAAGAAACTTCAAAGCTTAGGCGCATCGATTCAGCGAGTTCCTTAAATTTTGTCGGAGGGCATAAAAAAACCGTCTCAGTTTCGATGGGGATGGAGCCTGAGACGGCTAACTTCAATACAAAACAGGGGATTGGTTACTTGAGTGCTGCGCTGACACTCATCGGAACGATGGCTGGGGAGCCATTGTTCTGAACAACAACATAACCGGAAATTCTTACGAGGTTACCTTGGAAGTGCTCAAGAGGTAATCGAGGGGCGATTACCTGAAGTGTTTCACTGCCATTTTTAATAACGTATCCGCGATCTGTGTAGTAGGCTAAGTTGCCTTTAAAACTTTGTTTTAAGGAAGTTAGTTCCTCATCTTCTTTTTTTACATGTGGAGCTGTGTACTTAAGATTAACCTCTTCGCCGACATAATTTTCAAACTCTAATGTATATGTGCGGCCGGGAATCGCGCGAACAGATTGTAAGTCATAAACTAAATCGAAATCTTGAATGACTTGTGCGCAAATTCCAGTGTTAGGTACTGTTAAAACTGCGAGTTGTATAACGTGGGAATACGCATCTACTTTAAGTATTCGTACCAAAGCTTTTTCATGACACGGATTCGGCGCTGTTGCATGAATTGAGAGAACACCTCGTTCAGCATCTAATTTAACACTCTCTATATGTGCAGTGCCGTGATCGACTTTGTGGTCTGCAGCCTTTGCGAAGCCTGAGATTGCTAGTACGGTTGCGATATAAACTAAGATCAATATTCTTTTTGTTGCCATTTTCTTTACCCTCACGGGTACTCACTAGAGCAACCGCTGTGCCAATAATTTACACACTTAATGAAGAATTTATTTGATTTGGCGCGTGACGCACTGCTTTAGTGGTTCCAGAGTTGGTTTGAATTAAACTTGTGCCTAGTTTCAATTTGGAACTTTGCACGCACGGAGGACCCATGTCGGAACTAGAGAATTGTCTGTTTTGCAAGATCGTGAAAGGGCTGATTCCCTCTCAGAAGGTATATGAAGATGAGAAGATCCTAGCGTTTAAAGACATCTCAGCTCAAGCCCCCATTCATTATCTTTTTATTCCAAAGAAGCACTACCAAAGTCTTGCGGATGTACCACTTAGTGAAATGTCAATAATGACGGAGCTCTTCACAGCTATGCGTAAGGTTGCTGATCAAGAGGGTGTTTCTGTAGGTGGTTTTCGAAACGTTATTAATACCCGGAAACAGGGTGGCCAGACTGTGGACCATCTGCACGTGCACCTGTTGGGCGGACGCTTAATGGGGGGGGATATGACGGGAGCTTAAAAGGTTTTCTCACCAACTCTTTTCTAAAAGTAAAATGCAGGCGATCACAAAACTCTAATAAATGAATGAAATGCTTGCGGCCAATTTTAAAAAAGTCACGAGCATGATCAAGGGTGAGTTCTTCGTGTTTTTGAAAGTGAGATTCAAGCCAATTTAAAAGTTCATTGTAATGATCATTATGTAAAAAGTGATTTGCCTTCACATGTTTTACAAAATGAGCCTTCACTAATGTATGGGCTCGATCTAGTTCATCTTCTTTAACAAAACCTTCCCATTTTTTTTCTTCTAGTTCACGAAGAAGTCTTTCATCAATCATTTTGGGTTTTTCGGGTTTCACTTGTGGAATATTTTTTCGAAATAGATCGACGTATTGTTTTACTTCTTCATTGGGTAGGCCAAGTCGTAATGCCCAATCTTCAAGATCATATTTTTCTGAGCCTTCACTCTCACGACACCATTTAATAAACTCACGTGTATCTTGTGGTGGTGCGCTTTTAATTTGTCTAGTTGGAAGATACGCATCAAGTACATTACCCGCGGCAACTGTTTGGCCAAGACCTTCGATTCTCTCAGGTAAACGAACCACGAGTTTATCACCACGCATAATGGGTGCTGGCATTTCTAGATACGCGCGCCAAAAACCTTTGGGGTGTAATCGTAATTTTGCTTGTAGGCATAAGGTGCCCACTTGAATTGTAGCTGTGAATTGTTTTTTCTGTTCAATCGCCCAATCGAGATTAAGCGCAAGGCTTCGTGCAAGGGGAGGTAGTTTTTCTTGAAATAATAAAACACTTCCACGCGGAACTTCTTCGGGTGAAACGCCATCTAAACCAAAAGCTACTCTACCCGCTGTTAACCATTTCTGTGGAGCAAAGTGTTCATGTCTTATGGTCTTAACAACTACGGGGCGTGGCTTTTTATTATTTGAGAGCCAAATAAGGCCGCGAGTTCCTGTTTCAATTTCACCCTCAGAAAATGAACCAGTAACAATAGAGCCCGCACCGTTGATGGTGAATATACGATCAAGAAAGAAGCGGTTATAAAAATGATTTGTGATTTGGCGAATTGGTTTAAAAAAAGTTTTTATTTTATTAATAGCATCGTGACGCGGAATATGATGAGAGACCAAAAGAAGTTCAGTTCTTACGTCGGGTAAAAAAAGCTTTTGGGCTTGTTCATATATTTCACTGGCTTGGTACTGAGCATCTTCTTTGGTGTCGGTGAGATCAGTTTTTGTCACAACGATCATGACTTGTTTTGTGCCTAGCCAATTTAGAATGCGAATATGCTCTAGGGTTTGTTCTTGGATTCCTTCATTCATTGCGATGATCAGACAGGCGCCGTCTACAGCACTTTGTCCAGCTACGAGGTGTTTAATGAAACTTTCGTGACCGGGACAATCAATAAATGAAATTCCAGGCACAGAAGCAAAACCAAGGTCTAGTGTCATGCCGCGAGTTTTCTCTTCGGGCAGACGATCGGGATCAAGGCCAGTTAGATATTTAACAAAGGTAGACTTACCATGATCAACGTGACCCGCTGTGGCAAGTATTAGGGATCTCACAACAATCATTGAACACTCCAGGTGCATACCATAAACTTGAGTGAATGGTAGCACAAGTCAAAAAATGGATTGTTAGAAGTTCTGACGGGCATATCTACGGCCCTTTTGAGGCGCACAAAGTTGGAGAACTTTTAGGCAAGGGTGTATTTTCTGGAGAAGAACAAGTTGCGATTTATCCAGCAGGTGATTGGATACCAATGTCTTCTGAAACAGAACTTTATAATTTAGTTCTGCAAGCACTGAGTGGAAGTTCGCCTAAAGCTCCACAATCTCAAAATCCACCAACTCAACAAAATCCAAAAGATCCAATAACACAAACCGGGACACAAACCGGAACAGGAAGTGTTTCTACAAGGCGGCTTAAAAATACTCAGCGCACAAAAACTGTAAAAATTGCAGATGAAGATGTAAGTCGCATCGATGTGCCACCATTTAAAAAACCCCAAGTCCCTACAGGGCAAAATAATCAACAACATAAAAATCAGCAGGTAAATCATCAGCCCATTGAATTGAGTGATAAGAAAAAAATAAAACGAAAACAAGTTACTCTTGTTCCTTTAATATTTTTAGCTCTTGCGGGTGTGCTCTTTTATTTTGCGTTTAATTATCCAAAATTAAATTCAAAGCGAAGTGCCATAAGCTTACTTCGACCGCAGATTTCAAAAAACAATGATCCTGCAAAATCAAAAGAGTTGGTAAATAAGGGTTGGGGGTATTTTTATAAAGATACCTATACAAATTATGTGCGTGCAGCTGAATCATTTGTTTTGGCGATTGAGGCTTCGCCCGCAAATGCTGAGGCGATATTAATGCTTCTCATGGCTGATCTTGAGCTCTGGCCGTTTGCAAAACAAGACAGTGGTGATCAAAGTACTGTCCAGGGTTTGTTGCAACTTATTGCTAAGGCTGATCCCTACGGTACACAAAGAAGTATTGCTGCAGCGATTGTTGATATTATTCTGAGTCGCGACGCAGAGGCGGGTGCAAAGATTGATGCAAGTCTTCAGACTCAGCCGGGGGAGGGGCGACTTTATGCGCTTAAGGGCCATCTCTTTTTTAACTCAGGTGAGTATCAACAAAGTATCGCCTACTACCAAAAAACTGCGTCACTACTTACGAGTTGGGTTAAATCAAATTACATGACGGGTGTTAATCATAGTAAGGCGGGTCTTGCTGGGCCTGCTCAGCAATTTTTAATTCAAGCATTAAAAATGAATCCAAGTCATGCGGCTGCGCGATTGGAGCTGGGAATAGTTGAAGCGAAGTATTTTAATCACGATGAAAAAGCACGTGAGTATTTAACTGTTGCACTTGATTCTAACGAAAAGATATTGCCCGCAAACGAAGCTCGTGGGCGTATTTATTTGGCGATGCTTCTTGCGAAGTCAGGTGATAAAACGCGCAGTAAAAAAGAAGCAGAAAAAGCCTTGGCATTAAGTCCGTCTGATCCAGAGATTAAAGATCTTGTCTCTCGTTTTGCTGGGGGTGGTGTTAGTCCGGTATCATCGGGTGATGATCGTCAGCACATGAATATTGGTGATCAATATATGCGCACGAATAATTATTTGGCTGCACAAGCGCAATTTAAATCAGCATTTTCTCTAAATCCAAAAAATGCAAGAGCTGCTGTTCGTGCAGCCGAAGCCCTTTGGGGTCTTCATCAAAGCGCTGGAGCCATTGAGTATTTGCAAAAAGCAATTGCTGCGGATCCGAAGTTTATTACAAGTTACACTTTGCTTTCTGATTATAAAGCTCAGAGATTTGATTTTGACGGAGCTACACGTGCTTTAGAAATGGCTTTAAGAGTTAATCAAAAAAGCTATGAAGTATATCGTGGGTACGCACAGTTATTTTTAAGGCGTGCTGATTATTCTTCTGCCGAAGTTTATGCCAATCGTTCGCTCCAACTTTATGAGACCGACGTAAAAACAAATGAAATGATGGGTAGAATTCAATTAGCAAAAAAAGATGTTGTGAAGGCCCTTCAATACAGTAAACGCGCTATTGATTTAGATCCAAGTAATGCTGAGGCTCAGGTTGAGTATGCAAGAGCAAAAGCGACATATGAAGGTGTGAAAGGTGCGTCTAATTATTTAAATCAACTTATTGAAAAATATCCGATGCAACTTACATATCGTGTGGGTTTAGCGGAAATACTTTTAACTGATGAACAATATGCACCCGCAAGACAAATTCTTGAGCAAGTAGTAGCTGCTGATAATATGCATAAAGAAGCTTATTTGTTATTGGGTGATGCACTTTTTTTATCAAATGAACTTGAGGCAGCCCTTTCAAATTATCTTTCTTCCGCAAGAGTTGACCCCTCAGACCCGGCGGGATTATTTAGAGCGGGGGAGCTTTATCTAAAAGCAAAGAGACCAGCAGATGCTGAAAAACAATTTAAGCTCGTTATTCAGATCAATCCATTATTTCCAAGAGCGTATTTTAATATGGCCCGGGCTCATTATGATATGGGCACTGGAGATCTTGCACTTAAAGATTTAGAACAAGAAAAAAAGATGAATCCTAAATTGGCGGATCCCTATGAGTTTTCAGGAGACATCTTGCTTGCTTCGCGTAAGTATCAATTAGCCACGAAAGATTATCAAAAAGCTGCTGAGATTAGACCTCTGGGAGCTGCAATTTATGTGAAACTTGCAAAGGCCTATAGGGGGCAGGGTTCTCTAGATGCAGCCCTTGCAATGTTAAGACTCGCATCGGCAAAAGAATCAGGTGTGGCTGAGATTTATAAAGAACAGGGCGCTATTTTTGAAACTAAGGGTATGGCCTCTGAGGCAGTTTCTAGTTATAAAAGATATTTGCAACTAGACCCCAGCCCACCTGACAAAGAAGCGGTTTTAAGTAAAATAAGAGAGTTAGAATAAAACTTGGAGAAACTAAAATGCTAAAGAAAATGCAGGGACGTTTTAAAGAATCAAGTCGAGGATTAGGCCTGGCGTTATTAAAAATTTTTTCAGGATTCATAATCGGCTTAACGTTTGCACTTATTTTTAAGCAGCTCTTAGATGTGGGTAATTTTGTATTTACCTTTATCATTGTGCTTTTTATTGGGGTGTTCTTTAAGCTCAGTGGCAAATGGCAATATACGGGGGTTTTGCTTTTCAATCTTTTTTGTGTAATGACTGCCATGCTTCTTAGAATGTATATTGTTGTAGCGCCAGGCCAATAAAGGCACGGTAAAGGAATCAAAAAATGTTAGATTTAAAATCCCTGACCGTGAATCCAGAGCGTTTTCGAAAAAGTCTTTCAAGTCGTGGCGGTGACCCTACAGAGATCGATCGTATTTTAGCGGTCAATGATGAGCGTAAAAAAGTAATTTCCAAAGCTGAAAATCTCAAAGCTCAACAAAACAAAGTTAACCAAGAAATTGCAATGCTTAAAAAAAATAAACAAGACGCAACTGAGCTTTTAAATCAGATGAAAGAACTTAGTGTTGAGGTAAAGCGCTTAGAGGCAGAAGCCGGTGTTGTTGATGAACAAGTGCGTGATTTACTGATGCGCATTCCAAATGTTTGTCATGACTCTGTTCCTGTGGGTTCGCCTGAAGCAAATAAAGTGGTTCGGCAATGGGGCGAAAAACAACAAATCACGGGTAAAGCTTTAGAGCATTGGGAGTTAGGTGAAAAATTAGGAATTCTTGATTTTGAGCGCGCAGCACGTGTGACGGGTGCAAGGTTTACGTTTGTGCGTAGTTATGCTGCAAAAATTGAGCGGGCATTAATTAATTTTATGCTCGATACGCACACAAAAGAGCATGGCTATGAAGAGATGATACCGCCATTTATTGTGAATCGTGCAAGTATGACGGGCACAGGGCAGCTTCCTAAATTTGAAGAAGATTTATTTCATTTAAAAAATGTAGATTATTTTTTAATCCCAACAGCAGAAGTGCCTGTTACAAATTATTTTCGTGAAGAAGTATTATTAGAATCACAATTACCAATCGCGTTCACAGCATATTCACCGTGCTTTCGAGCAGAGGCGGGATCATACGGCAAAGACACAAAGGGCCTTATTCGGCAGCATCAGTTTAATAAAGTTGAGGTTGTGCGTTTTGTAAAACCAACAGAATCATATGAGCAACTAGAGCTTCTCGCGGGGCATGCTGAGATTATTTTACAAAAATTAGGACTTCATTACCGTACGATGGCTTTATCAACACAAGATATTGGTTTTGGTTCTGCGAAAACATATGACCTTGAAGTTTGGCTTCCGGGTCAAAATGCGTATCGCGAAATTAGTTCGTGCAGTAACTTTGAAGACTTTCAAGCCCGCAGAGCCAATATTCGCTTTAAGCCCAATGGCGGCGGAAAACCTGAATTCGTGCACACCCTCAATGGTTCAGGCTTAGCGGTTGGACGCACTTTAGTGGCGATCTTAGAGAATTTTCAACAACCTGACGGCAGCGTGCTTATTCCAAAGGTTCTTCAGTCTTATTGCGGGTTTGATAAGATTCCAGCTTCTAAATAGCCTTGATTTTCTAGCGGTAAAATCTTAAATTGCACAATCAAACAAAGTTCGCTCATACACGGAGAGGTGGCAGAGCGGTTGATCGCACCAGTCTTGAAAACTGGAGACCCTTCACGGGGTTCGTGAGTTCGAATCTCACCCTCTCCGCCATTCTTTATTTTCCTGCCAGGAAGCCAATCTCGCGACCGAACTAATTCTTGTAGGCGCTTCAGCCCAGGCCTTTTCTCAGTGCTGCCAGAGAATCCGTGGTCGACAACTTCCTCGCATACTTCAAAACCTCGAGCCTCACAGTATCTTCTCAGTTCTTCGACTTGAACTTCTGGTCTCTGATCGTGCTGGGTTGTCGAGCACCGTGCATAAATTAAAACTTTCTTAGCTGCAGCAGGTTTCAAAAAGCCTCCGGGCTCAAAAACGCCCTCCACTTTTTCAAATTTTGCTTCTGCGCGTTCAATAAAGCTTCTGAATTGTTCTTGGAGTGGAACAATACTTGTTCGAAAGAATCGAAACCTACGCGCACCAGGAGACAACGCTAAAGTACACGCACATTTATCAACAATCAGCGAATACGGCTCGTAAGAAGAGACAGAAGATTAAGTTGATTGACTAAAATTAAACCGAGGATAAATCCTTGTACAGCGAACGATTGGAGTGAAGATATGGATGAAGATTTGAACTCAAAAACAAAAGACGAATTGATCCTGGAGGTAACACGTCTTCGCGATGGAATTCGTGAACACAGGAATAGTTCGGGTCATAACTTATGCGGGCACCATCCTAAATTATGGTCCTTACTGCCTGAAAAAATGGCTCCGAGCATTGAGGTTCCAGAGTGGCCGCAATTCTTAAGTGGTTGCATTAAGTATCGCCAGTCTTTGGATGAACAACTGCAGGGTGCGCCGAGAACGGAAAAAGAATTTGATCGGAAAAGTTAACTGAGGCGGTCAGACAGTTCTCTTGAAATAAGTCCGGTAAATATCCCACCAAGAGAAATTTGGAAATCCGGCATATCGACGTGTACTGGATAAATATGTTGATTATCAATATAAAGCGAAGTGGGGTTTGAATGCGAAGGACTTTGATGCATGCGCCATGAAGGGAAAAATCTTGCCGATCTTCATTTCTCATTGATGCTCTCGTTAAGAAAGTTTGTGGCGGGAAATGAGCCTTTTGTTAGAAGCCTGACCCCACAGCAAATGATGGTACTGATAATCCTAGATATGAATGGATCAATAAGGCTTTCCGATCTTTCAAAGAGAGCGATGGTCACGCACGGAACTATGGTAGTGGCGATACAAAAATTAGTAAAAAAGGGGCTCATTCTCAAAAAGAAAGACCCAATTGACGAACGAGCTGTTGCCTTGAGCTTAAGCGCAAAAGGAAAAGCTATTCCCAAGGGGATTAAAGAACGTCTCAGTCAGCGGTATAAATTGCTTTGCGAGAATCTTCCTGCTGATGAAGCTAAAAAGCTTGCTGATTGTTATCGGTTTATGACGAAGACCTTTTGGGAGTTTGAGAAGGAGCGCGAGTCATGACACCTCGACTTCGCAAATTCGCACTCACTGCACATGTCACATTCTCAGTTGGTTGGCTCGGTGCGGTCGTTGCTTACCTAGCTCTCGCCATTTTCGGCATGAATAGCCAGGATGTTCAGCTGGTGCGTGCCGTTTATCTCGCGATGGAATTGATTGGCTGGTTTGTCATCGTCCCATTAAGCATCGCTTCGCTGTTAACCGGGATTATCCAGTCGCTCGGAACACCTTGGGGACTCTTCCGGCATTACTGGGTTCTAGCGAAACTTCTGCTGACCATTGGTGGTACCATCATTTTAGTGGTGCATATGAAGACTGTGAGTCATGTGGCAAACATAGCGGGAGAGACCACATTCTCCTTAGCTGGTCTCGACCAACAGCGAATTCAACTCGTGATCCACCCATTAGGCGGCCTACTGGTGTTACTCGTAGCCACAGTGTTGGCGGTGTACAAGCCGTGGGGGAAAATTTCTTGGGGGCGCCTGATAGAGCGAATTAAAGCGCTAAAGTCGGTCCGTCCGCAGTCGTACATTCTGCTAGGATTCATCGTATTATTTTTGTTGTTTATCGCGTGGCACCTAATTGGGGGCCGATCACCCGGGTCGTGATGAAACTGATAGCGATACGAAGCTTTGAAAGTAACTTATTAAGATTTGTGATGTTGTTTGAGAAAGAGAAACCCAAAACATCCTCTGCGGACATCTGGGTTTTAAAACTGGTGAATTGGTGGAGCGAAGTTTTGAAAACGAAAGGGGCGAAAATGATTGTACGTGGTGAGTTCGATGTGAAATTAAACCCACTTGAGGCTTATGCCACTGGTTTAGAAGGGACCAAGCTTGGAAGAATGTCGATTGATAAAACCTTTCGTGGAGAATTATCAGCAACCAGTAAGGGTGAGATGTTAAGTGCCATGACTTCGGTCAAAGGATCTGCAGGATATGTGGCAATTGAGCAAGTCACTGGAACATTAAACGGAAAAAAAAGGCTCCTTTATTTTTCAGCACTTTGGAATTATGGATCATGGCACTGACAGACTTATCCTTGAAGTCATTCCAGATTCTGGTGCGGGCGAGTTGATGGGTCTGACTGGAAAAATGGAGATTAAAATAGAATCAGGAAAACATTTTTACGTCTTCAACTACGAGTTGGGATCTAAGGCATAAATTTGTTCTACTCAGAAGTTCTCGAGATTACAAATTTTGGATTGCGAGCGAAAAGTGAAATTGAATCAGGTTCCGTAGATGGTGGAGGCGTTCAAAGTCGGAACCTGCATCAGCTAGGATCTTCGCCCCTGTCGCCCCCGGAATTTTGGGCAAAGACCCAAATCCCTTCTCGGATACCCGCCTTATGCAGAGCCTCTGGACCAGTGTTGTTCCCGGCGCGGGCGGGCGGGCCCAACCCAGAAGGAAGAGTTCCTCTTGGCGTGTGGCAGAGGCCTTGGACACCTTGTGCAAATGGCCGCCCCGGCGAGAAACAGTCGGATCAAGGTTTCTCTCCCCCTAACCCAACATTAATTTTTTTAATTCGAAGGTAATCTCATCGGGCCGTTCTTCAGGTAAAAAGTGACCTGCTCCATCCAGAGCAATGAATTTGGCTCCAGGTATGGCACTGGCCGTACGCTTTCCCTGGTTGACACTAAAAAATGGATCTTTTGTTCCCCAGATAACGGTCGTTGGGATTTTTATATTTGGAAGTGAATCCTCCACAGCTTTATACCTGTACTTCAATTCTCTTAGTGCAGAGTCGAAAATTGTAGCGATAGCTCGAGTTTGCAGTTCATCGCCAAGGGCAGAATCTGAATCTAGGGATGTGGCTTTGTTGCCAACTCCCTGCTTGAGCATCATGCGAAGACTGAGCTTTGAAAAAATGGCTTTACCCCAAAGTTTGCCGATGATTGGAGCTTTAATTAAAACCAAGGGGGGCGGGATTGGGGTATCTGTGAAAGTATTTGTTGCTAAAAGGGTTAGACTTTTCACTTTGCCAGGTATCATTTTGTAGAGTGTTACGGAAATGGGTCCGCCATAGTCGTGTCCCACAAGGTGAAATCTGTCGACACCCAACTGTTCTAATCCTTCTGATAAAGCTTGGGCCTGAGCCTCAAGCCACAAACCTGAAATATCTGATGGTCTTGCGCTTAGCCCAAACCCCAGTAAGTCAGGCACAAGGACTGTGGAGCTTTCGCCTGAAAGTTTGGTAGCTACCCTATCCCAGGAGTGGGCTGAGCCCGGAATGCCGTGCAAGAGAAGATAGATTTTAGTGCCGGACCCATGCCGCTTAAAGGTCAAATGTAAACCGTCTTTAAGTTGTGCTTTTACAATCTCCATCAGGTGCCGCCTTCTTTATACTATACATTATATACCTTTAACTATAAAATGTATAGTATGAAAAATCATAAGCAAATGTGTGGGCTTGCGGTGGCCATTGACTATCTGGGTGACCGTTGGACACTTCTTATTGTTAGAGAGCTACTTATTACACCTCGAAGTTTTTCGGAACTCCAGGGCTGTTTGCCTGGCTGCTCGCCTAACTTACTTGTCAGTCGTCTTAAAGAGATGACTAGAAATGGTTTGGTAGATCAGAGGAGTGAGGATTCGAAAAAACGCGGGCTTTATCAACTAACCGAATTAGGACACACTTTGCGAGAGCCCGTCGAATCACTTGTGCGTTGGGGTGGAAACCTGATTCCAATTCAGAAGAGCCTTCGTGATAAAAGACCGCACTGGCTAGAAGTCGCCATTCCTGCGCTCCTCCGGCCAAAGCTAAAAATTGGATCTCGATATAAAATTCAGTTTTTGGTGGATGAGTATGAGTTTGCTATTTTCGCAAATGATTTGGAGCTTGATATTATTAGAGGCAAGGCTGAGAACCCAGAAATCAGTCTTAAAATGCCTTATGAAAAGTTATTGGGCTTAGTCTCCGGATATATCCCGGCTAAAGCGTTGGCCAGCGATGAGGTCAGCTCAAAAAAATATCCAACAAAAATGACGGCAGTGCAGCGGCTGCAAGAGGTTTTGGCATGAAATCTACAGGGGTTCACTTTTCATTCGAGTTGGTGAGGATAAAAAACAGCAGATGATTTTGGCGAGAATAGCCAAACCGTTCCGTGCGAAGGGACGTGAAATGAAGCAGTACATCTCTATTCAGCGGCCTCTTGATATTAAGGGTGCGACTTTGAATAGACTGGTAAGAGGTGCATTGACAGCGCTGCAAAGATAAAGAGGAACTTGTTTGCTCGTGCTGGTTGGCGTCCGCCGGGCGAGAACGCCGAGAACAAAATTTCTGACTGAGAACATCAAGAAGAGCTACCGAGAACAAACTCATGTTGAATCTGAACCAAGAGGAAAATACAGTAATTTTAAGTGGATAGATTAGGACGCCCAAGCCATGCACTCAGTTCTGAATTCGGCGACTTCTCTCCGCCATATCATAAGATATTGAAATTACTAATAAAAAATTAAATATTACAGCGCTCCGCTACAGTCAAGGATCAAGAAATAAGAATTTAATAATTTGTATTGTTATACCATACAATTGTATGGTATAACAATACAATATGAATCAATTGGAAAAACTCTTTTCGTCAAAAGTTAGAGCTGAAATCTGTGGTCTCCTGTTCGATGAGCCTAAGGAACTTCATATGCGTGAAATTGAGAGAAAAACAGGGTTGGCTATAGGCACTATTCAGCAAGACCTGAAAGTTCTTTCCAGTCTTGACCTTGTCGCTTCTCGCCGAGACGGAAACAGACTTTATTATTCAGCCAATCGTGAACATCCTTTGTATCCCGATATTCACAACTTGGTAGTAAAGACAGTTGGAATGATCGGGACTCTAAAAAAAGCTCTCTCTTACAAATCAATTACATGCGCTTTTATCTTTGGTTCCGTTGCTCGCCAAGAGGAAAAAGCAAAGAGTGATATTGATTTATTTGTGGTTGGTGATCTTGGGCTTCGTAAGCTTTCTGAAATTTTATCAAAGACTAAAACGGTCCTTGATCGAGAGATTAATCCTCATGTCATGACAGAAGAAGAGTTTGCACAAAAAAGGAAGGCAAAAGATCATTTTGTGACTCAAATTTTAAAAGGTGAAAAAATATTTATAAAAGGAAGCGATGATGAGCTTAAAACAATGGGCTGAAAATGGTTGGCTGAGACCACATAAAACTTCAGCTCAAGAGATTTCAAATTTATTTGAAATCGTCGAGCGGGATCTTAGAGATGCCGAGGGTAATGTCTCTCCCGACTGGCAGTTTGGGATTGCTTATAATGCTACGCTTAAGCTTTGTACTATTCTCCTTTACGCTAGCGGATATCGGCCTGAAAAAAATATGGCCCATTACCGCACGCTACAGGCATTGCCAGAAATCCTTGGAGATAAGTTTAAAAAGGATACGGACTATTTGGATGCCTGTCGTATAAAGAGAAATAGTGTTGAATATGATTTTGTTGGAGGCGCGACGGCTGCCGATGCCAAAGAGCTTATTCAATATGCTTTGGAGTTAAGAGAAAATATCCTTAATTGGTTGAAAAAGAGTCATCCAAATCTTCTACCAAAAAAGAAATAAAATGATCCATTCGTGGAACGTCCCATGTCCACTGACCGTCAGTGACCGACTAGAGCGACAATTGAGTCATGGCAAGTTATTGAAGGCACACAAAACTGAAAATTAACAAACACTTAGAAAAGCGGATCGAGCAACTCACCCTCTCCGCCAAATCTCCTTAACATATTAAATGTTAGGGATTTTTTTTAGATTAATTCCGTGAGCCCAATCGTGAGACGAGTGGAGTCCCTATTTAGACCGGGCACATTTACACGAGGTATAAATAGGTCCAACTCCAAGACACGTTAGCGATGGTTCTTCTATGCGACCATTGGGAGTCCCTAGTTTCTCGCGCTCACGACGTAAAAAAACCAGAATAAATCAATATCTTAGACGTTTATCCCGCCAATCATTACCCCTTGACTATACCACTAAGTGTTCTATACTACTTGGTGTGTTGAATAGACTATTTGTAGAGTTATCTATATTCAAAAAGAAAGTGGATGCTTGGGGTGGCCCTAAGCTACTCAAGGCGATTCTGAAGGCGTTTGCACAGGCAGTAAAAGGAGAATGACAATGAAGAAAACTAAATTAGACCAAGAACTTATAAAAGGAATGATGGAAGTAATGGCCCACCAAGAGGGTAAAATCACTTTGCGCACGACAAAGATGGAAATGCCTGAGCCACCTCCTGAATTATCGGGTGCTGCCATTTCAAAGATCAGGCTTAAAAAACTTCATATGAGCCAAGGGGCATTTGCAAAACTTTTGGGTGTGAGTGTTAGGGTTATTCAATCCTGGGAACAAGATGAAAAGAAACCCTCGAGTGCTGCAAGACGGTTGCTACAAGTGGCAGAAAAAAATCCAGATGCACTTTTATCTGCGGCTACCCCGCATAGAAAAAAAGCAGTCTAGATTCGTCTCACCGTGAGACAAGTCTGTCCATAAAGGAAAATCTAGGTTTTCATACTATTTGTGGGTAATGTAAGTAGGTCGCTTTATGATGCACGTTCTAGATGAGAAAAAAACAAGCTTCACACTAGTGCAAACAAATACCCTTGATAAGGAAAGCTGTGATTATCGGATAAAAAAAATTGAAAGAATTTTGAGAAATGGTAATCAAATTTACCTGGCGGGTATAGGCGATTTTCGTGAACACAGAAAAACAGGGTTGCGTAAATACACATTTCCCCGTTTTGGCACGGTTGAAGATAATGGCCGATCCCTTCAGTTTATTGCGATTAAGAATGAGCGCGATCAATGCTTTGGTGCATTCTCTGCAGAAGAGCAACCCTGTCCTCCAGAGCCATTTCCGATAAAAAACTGATTTGCAGAATAGCGATCACCATAAACGGGGAATCTTCGCAGCCCTGGGATTTCAATTTTCATTTTCTCAAACACATCTGCGTTTAATAAAACAAAGACTTCCCCGCTTTTGCGAGTGATTTTAACAGGCTCGCTCCGTGCGGCTTCCATCCACTCTTGTCGTATTTTATTGTGCTGCTATTGGAGGTTATTTTTTACCGGAAGCGGGCATTCGCTCGGGAGAAAAAGCTTTCTGTATGCGTGCCATGCGTTCAATATTGGCTTTTTCTTCCTGGTTTTGCTGGTTAATCACGTATTCTCGACGATATTTTTCTTGCTGTTGCTGCGAGGCCATTTGTTGCTTGATATATTGTTCCTCTTGCCTAGATTCATCGACATCAACATTTTTATACTCATTGTTGATGTAGTGAATGCGGGCCTGTTCATAGGCGGCTTGTTCTGCTTGGCGTTGTTTTTTGTTATCGAGGTAAGCTGCCTCTTCTAATTTTTTCTGATGTTCACGATCTTTTAAATACTGCAAGAAATCGGGATCTTCCTCTGCTCGAATGACATCTTCGATGTCGACTTGTTGGAGTTCAGAAAAATGCTTTCGCGAAGCTGCCCCGCGGGCTTTAACAATATCTGCCCTGGTGACATCGGCCACGAAAAAAACGATAAGGAAAAGTCCCAAACAGTTCATACTTACTTGTCGGCTAGTTCAATGCAAAAATTGAGTGTAGTTGGAAATTACACAAAACAGAGCACAAACAATCACTTAGAAATGCGGCCTGGGGCTCTCACCCTCTCCGCCACTTCAACTTGCCTTAGGGGGCCTCTTCCTTGGCATCATTATGTTGTGGGTAAAATTCTTTACTGATATCAATATACAAATTAAGGTATTTGAATGTCTCAATTTAATAAACAAACACAAATAATGATTGAACTTGGTTTTCGCGAAGAGGCATTGCCTCAACTTAAAGCATTTCTTGATTTACTATGGGCGGCTAATGACGAACTTAATCTGGTTAGTCGTAAGATGACATTTGAAGATCTAATAGACAATCACGTTATAGATTGTCTATTGCCGCTTAAAAAATTTCCTCAAAACATAAAAACAGTTGCTGATTTTGGAACCGGTGGTGGTCTGCCTGGTATAATCTATGCCATTCAGTTTCCACAAATTGGTTTTCATCTTTTTGAAAAAAGTAAAAAGAAACAAGATTTTTTGAATCGCTGTAGCGCGATCGCTCCCAATATTGAAGTTAAAGGAGAAATTCCACCTGAATTAGGAAAAGTCGATCTTGTTGTCGCAAGAGCCTTTAAACCGCTAGATGTTTTATTAGATGTGAGTCGCAGCCATTTTAATAGAGGTGGTAAATATTTTCTTTTAAAAGCGCGAAAAGAGAAAATTAATGAAGAGCTAGCCCAGGCGCAAAAAAAGTTTAAAGATCTTAAAGCCACAATTGAACCGTTAAAATCGCCAGTGCTTGATGTTGAGAGACATTTGCTGTTAATTTAAATTTTGATTTAAAAGACTGATTTGTTTTTTCCAATCGATTTCATTCATAAGACTTACTGTCTCATCATTCGGATCATAAACGATTTTTATTTTTCCAGCAGCTAGTTGTTTTTTAACCCTTGCCACTTTTGATTCGTGGGGAAGCTCCGTGGCTCCATAGTCTGTACCTTCGCGTAAAATAAAATGATCGATTATTTTATCTAAGGCTTCAGTACTTATGGAGCTCATCGGAACTTCTACTGGTGGTGTGGGTTGTTCACTCACTTCAATGTCGTCTGTGCTTTTTTAACTGCAGCCGCAACGTCAAGTTGACCGCCGGTAATGACTTTGTCTTTCAAGTGTATGCTTGGCGATGCTGTTGATAAGACAATGTCTCTAGCTTGAATATAATTAAGCTTTGGATTAACAGCGTATACCATTGCAAGTGCGCCAGTAACATGAGGAGCTGCCATCGAGGTACCACTGAGTTCGCAATAGTAATGAGATAATCCGGAGCCGCTTCCACATGATGTCGTTTGATACATTGGACTAAAAGTACTATTCACTCTATCACCTGGGGCTGCAATGCTAACTGTGGCTGCACCGTAGTTTGAAAAATAGGCGAGCTTACCACCTGCATTATTTGTGGCAGTAACACTGATAACATTAGCAAGATCAAAGCCTGAAGGATAATGAGGATACTTATCATGGTTTTTACCAGAATTTCCGGCAGCCGCAACAATGAGTACACCTTTTTTCTGCGCATAAACAATAGCATCATAGAGTGATTGAACAAATTCGGACGTACCCCAACTGCAATTAATAACGCGAGCTCCGTTATCAACAGCATAAACAATAGATTTTATAGCTGCTGCATCACTGCCTTCGCCGTTTGGTGCAATGAATTTCACTGTCATCAGGCTGACATTTCCAGAAACACCTATAATGCTACCGTTACCACCAAGGGCACCAATAGTGCCAGCAACGTGGGTACCGTGATAATGGTTTTCTCGTGGTAAACTTGAATTGGCTTCAAAGTTATAGCCAAACACGTCGTCGACATAACCGTTACCATCATCATCTATTTTATTTTTTGACTTATCTTTTCCCTGAGCATCTAAACCGATTTCGCCTTTATTTTTCCAGAGATTATCTTTTAGTTCGCGATGCTCTAAGTAAGTACCCGTATCAGAAACGGCAACGATGACATTGCGATCACCGTGGGTGATTTTAAATGCATCTTTAAGCTTTATGGCTTCCATGTTCCACATTTGCTTCGCTTCATTTTCCCATGACCCGCCAAAAAGTTGGGGCGAATCATCAAGTTTAATGATTCCGTTTTTCTCGATGTACTCAATTACTGATGAGTGTTCATTTGTGAGGGCTTTAAGATTTTGCAATGACCCCGAGGCTACGGCCATATTGAGCTGTGGAATCGTGGATACAATTTTAACGTTTAAGGTTTCTAAAGTTTGAAGGGAGTTCTGATTAATAGAGCTCTTAAACTTAATAATATATTCTGTGGCATTAACATTATGTGAGAAAAATATAAAAACACTTATTAGTAATAGATGTTTCACACATCCCCCTTTGTTTTAGAGATTAATATTTGCTGTTAGTGCAACAGTTGTTTTTTCAGCTTTCATGTCAGCCCAAACCCATTGAACATTTGGATATAAATAAAGATCCCGCGTTACAGAAATACCAACGCCTGTTGATTCTGTTGCGTCATCATGAATGAAAGTCTCAGGAGCTGAAGCCATATTGTAAAAAGTCAAACCACGATAAACAGTTCTGATGGAAAATGTTTTATTAAGCGTGTATTCAACAGACGGAAAAAGTGAAAATTGATCTTGTAGGCCACCCGTGTATTGAGTGTAAAACTCGCGGCTGTAAGATGCGTTTGCTGATAAATTCCATTTTGTATTTGGAATTGATTTTAAAATTGTATGATTCATTCCATATTCATATGCAAAATGCCGTTTTGTAGACGCCGCTGCAGTGTATCGTTGAACGATTGCAGTAAACACGTTTTGTAATCCGGCAGCTTTAAAAACTCTTCCGTATCCGAGATATGGATTTTCAACTTGTCCTTTTTGACCTTCATGAGAAGGGGTGAGCCACCCTACACCGACTCCTAATAAAATATTGTCATGATCTGTGGCGCGATATTTAAATGCTACGGTTCCCGCAATTTTTGCTGGGTCGTACTCAAGAGCGCCTACATTGAGTTGGGGTCTTTCTTTACTCAAGGGCTCTTGAATTGAACCGCCATTATAAGTAAGTGCTGTTTGAATTGAGAGTAATTTTTTTGCGCCACTTGTTGCTCTTAAGCGAGCATTTGTGATTTCTTGGTCGATATCTTTTCTTTTTGGAGTCGACTCTGTGGCAGAATTAATAGTTGTCGAGGTTGCACTGCTTGGTGTAGCTTCTTGAGCTTGAACGTTGAATGCAAAAAACAGAACTAAAAATCCTGTGATTGTTTTCATTGGTCTCCCGTAATGGTAAGTTGATGTTAAGGCAATACCCCACATCTTAGTCACATTGGCCTTTGGTAGGGGATAGAAAAAATAAATTCTAAACTTTGGTCGAGGAGATTTTCATGGCTGCTGATTGGCAAAATAAAGTAAAAGAATGGAAGAAGACCTTTCCTTGGTACAAACGACTTCTATATTTCGTCGGTGGTTGGCCTCCAATGCATCAAATCACCTCTGAGCATACTTGGAAGCAATGGAGTGGCCGTTATGACAAGCCAGAGTATGACTGGAAGAATCATTCAGGTACTAAAAAATAATTATATGATTCGGTAATCTTTGAGACCACGAAAAGTATGTTGAATGATTGCTTTTAAAACCACAATCGTGGGAATTGCTAAGAGCACACCTGTCATACCAAACAACATTGATGCTGCCATGATTCCCAAGATTACAACCAGCGGGTGAAGATTCACTGCACCGCCTAATACGATTGGTTGAAAAACAATATTATCTAAAACTAAAACAATACCTATGACGACAAACACGGCCAGTGGCAAATTATCCATATCAACCATTGGTAATATGGGTGAAATGTCCTCGGCAATCAGAGCGTAAGTTAAAGCAAAACTTAAACCTACTACCGGGCCAAGGAGAGGAATTGCTGTGGCAATACCTGCGAGTAGGCTGATGAGTAATGCCATCTTGATAGGAATCCCAACAATTACAAGCCCAAGCGCCATTGAGGCTGCGACGAGTCCGCATTCTAAAGATATTCCCCGTAGATATTTACCAATGGCATAGTCGACTTCTTCGCGCACCGTAAGTGCTAATTCAAAATAACGATTGGGAACTAGTTTGATAAAAAATTGTTGAATAGCTCCGTCATCTAAAAGAAAAACAACAAATACTATCGGCAATACAAACCAAATTGAAAGAATATTTACGATCGTTAACAAGAAGGATTGGTCTGAAGAAGTGCTTTTGTCGTTGCTCTTTGACGGTTTTGAAGCAGTGGTGCGAGGCTCTACTAATTTTTCTCGGTGCTTATTATTGGAGCGAAAATACTGATAGTATTTTTCTGGAACAGGTTCGTAACCATCAACGCCATTATAATAATCTAAGAAGTCTTCAATTTGTTCAGGTGTCAACTCAAGATACTTATTAAGGCCTACGCGTAGAGGGTTAATGTCGCGAGAAATAAGATTGTAAAGCGCATTGCCTTGCCCGGTCGCTGGGTCAATGTTCATCATTTTTTCAAATTTTTCATTAAATTTATATTTCATACGAACGATGATCTCTAATTTTTCTTTATCATTAGGAATATTATCTTTTACAAACTTAACGCTCATTAATATTCCTCCTGTCAATATAGAGAACACGAGGACAACCCGAATTCCATTTGGCAACCATCGATATTTAAATGCAGTTTTCAGTGGCTTAAAAAGATACGCAAACAATACACCTAAAATTATTGGTAAGATAAGTGGTCTTAAAGACCAAACTAAAAAAGCGGCAATTGAAACTACTGTTATGGCAGTTATTGTATTAAATAAAATACCACGAATTCGTCGATTGGGGTCGGTCACTTATGCCACCTTTTGTGCTGTGCCTACGTGGCGATTCGTAGCTTTAAGTCGTTCTCCAATTATACATGCGAGTGTTTTAAAAATCTCACATGCTATCTCAGGCTCTAGATTTGCTAGCCGATTAAGATCACTTCTAAAAAGTGCAAATGCCTGAGTTGGTGTAGTAGCGCGAGCTGAGGCTGATCTTGGAGTGTCATCAAGCAGTGCTAATTCACCTAAAAAATCACCAGCCTTAATTGTGGCAAGCTTTTGTGAAGCCGCGCGATCACTTGAGGTTTCAACAACGACTTCTCCACGCATGATGATGAAAAGTGC